>CAMNFQ010000149.1 GCA_946537295.1 uncultured Bacillota bacterium | reverse complement strand
AAAAGACAGCTTAAGCATTATTAATGCTAAATTATTGATATAGCGAGGCAATAAGATCATGAAATATATGGAATATGGTTCAAAACAAAACGATACGATTCTGTTACTTCATGGTGGTGGATTATCATGGTGGAACTATGAAGAAGTTGCAGAACTTCTTGAAGATGAATATCATATCATTCTTCCGATTTTGGATGGACACGTCGGGAGTGATTGTCCTTTTACAACAATTGAAGAAAATGCTTCTGAGATCATTGATTTCATTGATGAATATCTGAATGGTTCAGTTTTGTTTATGGGAGGCCTATCTTTAGGAGGACAGATTCTGCTTGAAATGTTGTCTCAACGTAAAGATATCTGCAGCTATGCACTAATTGAAAGTGCAGCTGTCATTCCTTCGAAATTGACAAACAGTTTGATCGTACCAGCATTTGGAAGCAGTTATAAGTTGATCAAGAATAGAAGCTTTGCCAAACTACAGTTCAATTCTTTACACATCAAGCCGAGTTTATTTGAAGATTATTATCGCGATTCCTCTCAGATATCAAAGAGTAATATGATCGCATTTATGAAAGCAAGCACATCTTATGCCTTAAAGGATTCTTTCAAAGAAACAAGTGCAAGAATACATGTGTACGTTGGTACAAGAGAAACAAAAGGAATAATTCGCTCAGCTGAGCTTATCTGCAAGATAAATCCATCTTCCACACTTCATCTAATGCCAGGTCTAAGACATGGCGATTTTTCCATAAATCATGCGGACAGATATGCTGATGCTGTACGAAGAATTATTCAAGAGAGCTAATTCTAAATCATTGAATATGCGATGGTTTTATAAATTGCTTTACAAAAATTTTAAAATGTCAGGTTCAAAAAAAGACATATTTGTTTTTGCTTATGTTAATATATAGTTTGTGAAAAATAAAAAGATTGTTATATTCGTATTAGCTCTTGTGAGCATATTATTGATACCTGTTTTCCTTCACTTCAGAGGTGAATATCTTGAAGCTCAGGCTATTAAAGAACAGGAAAGGATAGCTGAAGAGGAAAGAATCGCAAAAGAGAAAGAACTTGAGCGTATTCAGAATATGCCTGTTTCAAAAAGCATTTATCTTGCTCTTGATGAAACAAGAAACTATTCAGTAGAATTCCTTTCAGGTGATGATGTTCTTGAAATAGCTGATAATTCTTTTAAAGCAACTACGATCGGTAATTGTATAGTCTATCGTTCTGATACAGATGAAAAGTTAGAAGTCTTTGTTTCGGATCTGTTTTCAAAAGCTCATATCGATAACTACAAAGAGAATATCTTTGTAAATGCCTATACACCAGAAGAAGCTGCTTATCTGGATAAGGCTCTGGAAGCAAGAATCAATGAAGCCGGTTATCAGACCAGAGCAGCAGTTGCTGAAGCAGCAAGATTTCTATCTATGTGTTTTAACTACAAGATTCCTTATTTCTGTGAAAACGGAAGACTTACAGGAGGAATGTATTGTGATGGAGAAGGAAGATTCTATCATAAAGGATTATATTTAAGTGAAGATAAGTATTCACTAATTGATCCTGATGGAATCGTTGAAGGACCTGGTATGTGGGGAGCAATGATGCATATGTCATGCGGTGTCATGCTTCATCCAAATGGTTTAGATTGCAGCGGCTTTGTAACATGGTGTCTGGTACAGGCTGGCTTTGATCCAGGAGATTATGGCGCAGGAAACAATGAGGAAGGTGATGCCTTCTGTGTTCCTGATTTGTCCAATGGTGATGCCGGCGCTGTCTGGTTGAATGAACTTGATCCAGACAAGATACAGGCTGGAGATCTTATCGCCTGGGATGGAACTACAGCAGTCGTTGTCGGTGTAGATGAAGAGAACGTTTATATTGCTCATCAGTATTGGGATAACGGTCTGGAAGTCATTACTTCCAAGAAATCAGAACTGAAAGATTTTATGTATGGTTCTGATGATTCCTGGACAGATAACTGGCAATATGTTTCCTTGATGGATGATTATTATAAAACAAATGGTAACGGTGCAGGCAATTATACTGCAATGTGGAACTAATATATTCAGTATAATTCATCTGAAATAGAATCAATGCTTTAATTTTAGATTTTGATTTACTACCTAAAAAAATTATAAAATGGTAGTCTAAATTAGTGCGTGGTTTTGAGAAATGATCTCTAAACTTATGCGTGGGTAAGACTATTTGATAAAGCAGCCCATATCAGATGGACATCACCTCTGATCAGGCTGCTTTTTGCTTACTCTTTGATCTTTTTGTAGGGTCCTCTCTTCTTTCCTTGCATAAAAAACACCTCCTTTTCTATGTGATACATGAATGCATACACTACACATTCATCATAGAACAGAAGGTGGCTCTCATTTGCGGATCAGGTGGCTCTGTCTAGCGGACGGGTTGGCTCTCAAGTTCCGGAATTTCCATCAATGGGTTTTCTGCCAAATCTTATATAAAAATACGTTGATATTCTTTAATCAAGTTACTCATTTAGATTTAATAG
>CAMNFQ010000148.1 GCA_946537295.1 uncultured Bacillota bacterium | reverse complement strand
GAATTCTCAAAAAGAAAAAATAGATGGAGGATGGCAAGATGAATGATGAATATCTAGTTTATAACGAAGAACTGAAACGTTATGAACTCGATCCTGAACAGGCAGTCAGAGATGATGTTGAAAAGAACCGTTGGAAACTCAACTGGCAGCTGATCGTTAAGGATTGGAGACTTTATGTAATGCTGATTCCGATGATTCTGGTATTCCTGTTCTGGAGATACCTGCCAATGTATGAACTGCTTGGCTGTTTCAAGATCACGGAAGTAGGTAAGAAAGTTGCAGAAATGAAGTGGTGTGGCTTTGCGAACTTCAAGATGTTGATGTTTGGTACTTCTACACAGACTTCTTCTTTCTGGATGGCATTTAGAAATACCTTCTTATTGAGTTTCTATGGCTTACTGTTTGGCTTCCCAATGCCAATCATACTTGCATTATTCTTCAATGAGATCAAATCTAATATCTTAAGAAGTGTCTATCAGGTTCTGACATATCTGCCTAAGTTCATGTCAACAGTCGTTATGACAACTTTAGTTGCCATGTTGCTGAAACAGGGTGACCTGGTATCAGGTACAGGTATTGTCTCACTTGCCTTAGCTAAACTTGGAATCATTTCCAAGGAGGTCGCTGATGCCGGTCTGCTCAATAATCCTGACTACTTCAGAGCCATCTACCAGATCTCAGGCATCTGGGAAGGTGCGGGCTACGATTCAATCGTCTACTTCGCAGCTATCATTGCGGTTTCACCTACATCATATGAAGCTGCCCAGATCGATGGTGCCGGCAAGCTGGCTCAGATGAGATATGTCGTTATTCCTTGTATCTTATCAACTGTTGTAATCATGCTGATCAACAGAATCGGTTCACTGTTGTCCATCGGCTATGAAAAAGTCTTGCTGTTATACAAAGCAAATACCTTTGTAACGGCTGACGTTGTTTCAACATTTGCTTATCGACTTGGTCTTGAAGGCGGTTCACAGGCTATGGCTTCTGCCGCTGAAATGATCAATAATATTACGGGTATGATCCTTGTTATCGGTGCAAACTCAATTGCGAGAAAAGCATCCGATGTATCACTTTACTAGGAGGATAGAAGATGAAACGTAAACTTGAAGCAAGTGAATTGATATTCAAAATTCTGAGTTATACTTTCCTGACGATATTCTCATTAGCGTGTCTGTATCCGTTTGTATATGCTGTCAGTTCTTCTATTTCTGGCGCACATGCAGTTGACTATAACGAAGTAATCCTGTTCCCTAAGGATATTCAGTTTGATGCTTTCGCATCAATCTTCCATAACAATCAGTTCTGGAATGCCTATACCAATACCTTATTCTTAACAGTCTATGGTACGATCTGGGCAATCGGTGTTTCAATCCTCGGTGGTTATGCTCTGTCTAAGAAAAGACTTCTGTTCAGATCAGGATTCAACTTCTTCTTGGTATTCACAATGTGGTTCTCTGCCGGTATCGTACCGCAGTATCTGAACTACCTGCAGACACAGAAAGTATTTGCCGCAGTTGGAATCACTGATGTAAAATGGCTGATCGTTATCGCCATGGGTATGGCTGCCATGAACATCATCTTACTTAGAAATGCCTTTGAAGGCGTATCAAGTGAAATTGAAGAAGCTGCTATCGTTGATGGTGCTACGGAATTCCAGGTTCTGACAAAGGTCTATATTCCAATGTCACAGTCAACAATCGCTACAGTTGCTCTGTTCTTCGGTATTTCCAGATGGAACGGTTACTTCTGGGCTAGACAGATGATTGCAGCATCTGGTTCACCAAACGAACAGCCATTACAGGTCTTCATCAGATTACTGCTCGAAGACTATACTAACCTGGAGACTTTGGCGTCTTGGACGGCTCCATATTCTCCAAACTCTGCAATCTATGCGCTGATCATAGTTGCGATTATTCCAATTTTAGTTATTTATCCTTTCATTCAGAAATATTTCGCCAAAGGTGTAAATATGGGTGGTGTTAAGGAATAAATATAAATTTTTCAAGAAAGGGAGGAAAAAATGAAAAAAACTTTAAAACTAGTTACTCTCCTTCTGGTGCTTCTCTTAGCTTTAGTTGGCTGCGGAAGCAGCAACAATGGTGGAAACACTAATCCAGAAGAAGAAGTAATTCCTGCTGCTGAACTTGAATACGCAGAAGGAACAGAATTAAGAGTTGCCGCTGGTTACAACTCAGACAAGACTGGTATCAGCTACACTAACGCTGATGTAACTAAAGACGGTATTACTCTTGCTGATGGTAAGACTTACCAGACAGGCGACTTCAAGCCTACTTGGCAGTATCTTTCAGAATTATTAAAGATCACATTCGTTGATAAGTATTCTGGACAGTCAACTGCTAAGGAATTCCCAGTTTGGGAAAACCAGCTTGATCAGGTTGACATCGTTGCCGGTACTACAAACGCATTAAATGCTGCTGGTGCTGAAGGCAAATTAGTCAACTTAGCTGAACACTTAGATCAGATGCCTAGCTTCAAGAAATTCCTGGAAGACAATCAGATCGCTAGATTATCAATCACAGGTAATACTGAAACTGGTGCTATCTACTTCTCACCTTATTTCGATGGTAACGATGATATC
>CAMNFQ010000147.1 GCA_946537295.1 uncultured Bacillota bacterium | reverse complement strand
TTGTTGTAGGCAAGTTGCAGGTTTGAAGCAAGTGAATCACCACCTGTCAGATCCTTGATCGTAGCTAAGAGGAATGGTGTTGTAGCTTTACCATGGATATTCTTTTCTTTTGCCATTGCCAGAGCTTTATCAATAGCTTTATCAATTACTTCATGATCCATTGAATATTCATGAGGAATAGGATTAGCTACTAAAGCTCCACCCTTCAAACCCAGATCCCATTTAGTTTTAATGATCTGTGCTGCTTCCTTGGCATCCTTAAGTTTATAGTCAACTTTATATCCTGATGTTTCACAATAGAAAGCTGGGAATTCCTCAGTCTGGTAACCAAGTACCGGTACACCAAAAGTCTCCATATATTCTAATGTCAGTCCGATATCTAAGATCGACTTACATCCTGCTGATACAACACATACTGCTGTATTGGCGAATTCTTGAAGGTCAGCAGAAATATCCATTGTTTCCTGTGCACCTCTATGTACACCACCGATACCACCGGTTGCGAACACTCTGATACCAGCCAGATCAGCTATCAGCATCGTTGTAGCAACTGTAGTAGCAGCGGTCTGCTTGCTTACAAGATATACTGCAACATCTCTTCTTGAAGCCTTGGCGATATTTTCACCTTTACACATGAGTTCCAGTTCTTCATCATTAAGGCCAACTTTTAGCTTGCCATCAATGATAGCCATTGTTGCCGGGATAGCACCTTCATTTCTGATGATCTGCTCAACCTTGTGGGCAAATTCAATATTCTCTGGATAAGGCATTCCATGAGAAAGGATCGTTGATTCCAAAGCTACAACCGGTTTGTTTTCAGCTATTGCTTTTTCGATCTCTGGGGTAATTGATAAATAGTCTCTGTAATTCATTTCTTCTCCTTGATTATTTTATTCAATAATTCTAGTGACATGTTTTCATTGATCGTAGCTTGACATCTGATAGCCGCAATACCGGCTGCCAGGCCAAGATCGATCGTTTCTTCAATCGGAAGTCTGTTAAGTTCACCATAGATGATCGTTCCCATCAGCGCATCACCTGCACCTGAGGCATTGACGACATCCTTTTCTTCCTTGAATTTTCTGCGGATCTTTGTATCTTTATCCATATAAAGGATACCTTCTTTTCCTAAAGAAACAAATACTTTTTTTGTTCCTTTATCTATCAGACTTAAGGCAGCCTTTTCAATATCATCATCACTCTTAATCTTCATGCCGGTAAGATTTTCCAGTTCTGACTTATTAGGTTTAATCAACTCAAAACTCGACACATATGGCCTTAGTTTTATCGCATATTCATCAGATAAAGTATCGGCATAGATTGGAACTTTATCCTTACATATTTCGATCAGTCTTGTGATCGTTTCATCATTTAAGGAAGGATCGATCACGACCATTCTGGCATTGGTGATAAGTGGTATTTTTTCATTTAGAAATTGCGGAGTGATATTTTTTAATACTGACATATCACAGATCGCCATATACATATCATTATCATCATCCTGTATCTGCATGAAGACACCGGAACTGCTGTCTTTGACAAGTAAGGAATCGCTCACATCGATATTGTGTTTCTGATAATCATCTAAGATAGCCTTGCCATAGATATCATCAGAATAGGCTGTAATGACTTTTGCCTTTCCTGATAGTTTCGCAAAGTTAGTGATGATATTGTGTATTACCCCACCAATTGAAGAACTGATTACAGCGGGATGATCATATCTGTGTCTGATCTTTATTAGTGATTTGCCATAGACATCAACATTGCTGGCACCGATTCCCAAAACATAGTCATCTTCCGCCACAATATAGCCTTTTCCCTTAAGATATCCTTTCTTCTGTAACGAAGAAATATGGACAGCTACCGTACTACGGGAGATGTGTAATTTACTGGCGATCTCACTTTGTTCAATAAGTGGATCCTGTCGGATAATATCAAGTATTTCTTTTTCTTTTTCTGTCATAATCATGTTTATTTAACTAAGCACATGCTTATTATAGTACAAGATCTTTATGGTAGCAATTCCTTCTGAAATAAGCGATAATTAAAGTACATAAAGGAGAAACATAAATAATATGGCTAAATTTGTTTGTAAAGTATGTGGTTATGTCTACGAAGGTGATGCTGCTCCCGCAGAATGTCCAGTATGTCATACCGGTTCAGAGAATTTTGAGGAAGTCAAAGGCGAAATGAAACTTGCTGCCGAGCATAAATTCGGCATCTATGGCGAGACTGTCAAAAACAATCCTGATATTCCTGAAGCCGATAAGAAATATATCTATGATCAGCTTGTTTCAAACTTCAATGGTGAATGTTCAGAAGTAGGTATGTATCTGGCTATGTCCAGAGTTGCCTACAGAGAAGGCTATCCTGAAGCAGGTCTCTATTGGGAAAAGGCAGCTTACGAAGAAGCTGAACACGCTGCTAAATTTGCGGAACTCTTAGGTTCAGATCTGGAAGCAAACATGACTGATTCAACCAAGAAGAATCTTAAATGGCGTGTTGATTGCGAATATGGGGCAACTGCCGGCAAGACTGAACTTGCTACGCTTGCTAAAAAATACAATCTCGATGCAATTCATGATACAGTTCATGAGATGGCCAGAGATGAGGCAAGACATGGCAAGGCTTTAGAAGGTTTACTTAACAGACTGTT
>CAMNFQ010000146.1 GCA_946537295.1 uncultured Bacillota bacterium | reverse complement strand
ATAAAACAATAATTATTGAGAAACCAATTTAAGAAACTTTGTATCATTCATCTGCTCATTTGTCAGATATTCTCCATTAAAGAATAATGAGTAAGTTGTTACTGGGGTTGGAGCATTCTGAGCTTCCTTCTTACTGTTTAGATGAATAATCTTTAGTGGAATCTTGTTTTCTTTTGCGACCTTTTCAACAATTGGCACATACTTACCATTGAATGGACATTGATTTGTGTAGTAAAGCACATAGCCTTTTTCTTTATTATGCGGATTTTTTGCACAGTCTTTAAATTTTGGCTTACCCGCATTTTCAAAGAATGGCAGATACCACAACTGGATGCCACCCATTGCCTCATCACTGACAGTAAATCCTTTGTATTTTAAATACTTCGGATCAGCAAGAAAAGGCTTTTTCTTTGCGGAAGAAAGAATACAAAGACCTTGTTTTCCTTTTTCTTTACTATCATTAATACAAGAGTTGAGCAGATCATTTGAATAACCATGACCTTTAAATGAACCAGACACCCATAGACAATCTATATACATGTAATTATCAGCCTTGATAGGCATCCAGGCGTTTTCGGCAGGGATATATTCGATAAAACATTTTCCTCGTTGAGTGCTTTTTAAGAAAACAAGTCCATCATCAAATCGTTCTTTAAGCCAGGATTTCTTAGATGAAACCTGAACATCATTATTATTGGATATGGCACAACAAATATGTTCACTCTCCAAATTGTCTTTTGTCACTTTAATATATTCCATGATATCTCCTTTCAAGCGATCCTTTTTATTATGCTTTCTATACAAACATTAAAGTGAACTAAGATAAGGTCACTAGACATTCATATAGTTTTGCATCTTTAAAACATTATTTGCGTATTTGATTGTCTTCTGTCAGACATAATTCACACACGGAATTGCGAACATGCATCAACCAGTATAGCCTGTCTTATGAAAAGGCTGATATTTGTTATTTCAAAAAACTCGAATGATAGAGTTTTTACTTATTCGGTTTTATTCTGTCTCGTTACTTTGACAAAGGTTTTCGGCGATATTAATGATATGATCACCTATTCTTTCAATGTCTATCAGTAATTCTGAATAGATAATGCCTGATTCTGATTCGTCAGCACTGTTTTTCATTCTTTCAATTTCTACTTCTCTATTGCGATAGCAGAGTTCATCTATTTTCTTTTCATTCTTTTCAATATATTCAAACAGACTCTTATCTCCTGTTTCGATGATGGTGTTAAGGTAATTGAAACTATTGAAAAGTATTTCTGAAAGTTCATGGATCTCATCATAGACATCCAGTGAAAATGACAGATCGGAATTGATCATATCCTGACCTGCTTCCGATATGTTCACAGCATGGTCAGACATTCTTTCCATATCGACATTCATGGAGAACAGTGTGGCTGCCTTTCTGGCTTCTTCCATATTGGTATTACCTGCCATAAGCATCATGAGGTTTTTGGAGATACCCTTATTGATCTTGTTTACTCTGGTCTCATTAGCGTTAACTTCATCGAGTACACTTGTATGTTCCAGAATGGCTATCAGTCCTTTCTGAACAGAAGTCTGTACCAGATCAAACATTGTATTCATTTCCAGATTAACAGAGAAGATATTGAATGCTGCATTAGTTTCAATATTTGATGAAGCTTTAACCTGTGAATGAAGATATTTCTTGCTTCCATGATCCGGAATGATCAGATATGCAATATTTGATAAAGTGTTCGCAAATGGGAAGCAAACCAAAGATGTTACAACATTGGTAAAGGTATGCATTAACGCTATCTGTTCAACAACTCTTCCCGGTGCCAGTGATTCATAGAACCGATCAAATGGCAAGATCGAATAAAGGATCGTAAACAGAACGGCATTAATAATATTAAAAGTAAAGTTTATTATCGATACACGCTTAGCATCACGATTGAAACTTAGCGATGCCAGCATAGCTGTTGTACATGAACCGATGTTCTGGCCCAGGTTAAAGAACATGACATCCTTGATCTGGACAAGACCACTTTTTGCCAGTGACTGGATGATACCTAATGATGCTGAAGATGATTGCACCAGGGTCGTCAGAGCAAAACCTACAAGTATACCAACCAGTGGATTGTGTAATGAGACAAGCAGGTTAAGGAAGAATGGTGACTCGCCTAATGGCGATAGACCTGCCGACATTGTATCCATACCTACAAAGACAAAGCCCAAGCCCATCATGATTTCACCAATAGCGTTAAGCTTATCATTTTTAACAAACATGATCAGGCAAACGCCAATGAATGAAAGAAACGGCGAAATAATACCAACATCCAAAGCCATCAGATGTCCGGTTATGGTTGTACCGACATTACTTCCCAGAATGACATATACTGTCTGCGCAACTCTCATTACTCCGGCATTTACAAAACTTACCAGCATACTTGTTGTAGCACCTGATGACTGGATCAGTGCTGTTACAAGCATTCCGGCAAGCATGGCTACTATTGGTTTTTTAGTCAGTTTTTCCAGAGTATCCTGAAGCTTTCCTCCAGCCATATGCTTAAAACCATTTCCCATGACCTCCATGCCATACAGGAAAATAGCTAAACCAGTTAGAACTGACAAGATGTCTGTAAACTTCATACGCTATTTATATGATAACAAATAAACA
>CAMNFQ010000145.1 GCA_946537295.1 uncultured Bacillota bacterium | reverse complement strand
AATATGCGTTCACATCGACAGCATTCCATGAACTTGGACATAGTACCGGTGCACCAGGAAGATTGAACCGTAAGATAGAAAACATATTTGCATCTGGGGATTATGCCGCAGAAGAACTCGTCGCTGAACTGACGAGTTGTTTTATTTCTGCAGATATAAAGAGACCTGAAGATGATGAAACCGAATACTGGGAACATCATTTCAAGAATCATGCCGGTTATGTCCAAGGGTGGGCACGATCATTGAAAGAAGACATAAACGCACTTCCGAGAGCAATCAAAGCAGCAGAACAGGCATCGGACTATCTTGAGATGCATGCTGGAATCATCAGCAAAGAAAACTATGAGAAGAAATACAGTCAGGTGGATACTGAGAAATACAGATTTGCTGATGAACTCAGGCCTGTAAAAGAATTGAATACATCAAAAGAACTAATGAGGACAAACATTAGAGAAAGGAATGGGAAAACAAAATAATGACTGAGATGTTATTGGGAAATGACAATACAATCGAATTCCAGAGATCATATGGAATGATTAAGCGAGTCGGATATTATACATCTATTATTGGTAAAGATAATGATCTTCTGAAGGAAAATGGTTCATCCTATACAGCAAGGCCAGAGATGAACTTTGAACAGTTTAAAGAATATATCAAGAACACGATACTTTCCTATCTTCCAGCTGAATTTGCAGATGCTTCTGTTAAGGTCGAGCGCTTTAATAAATTGGGACAGAGTTATACTGCACTGTATGTAATGAAACCTGGAGAAGATCGCTGTCCGGCGCTTAATCTTAATCAGTACTACAGCGCATATCAAAACAATGAATCCTTGAATAAGATGATCCTGGAAATGGCAGATGCAATCAGAAAAGGCGTACCGGAAATCGAACTATCTTATATGGATGATTATGCAGCAGTAAAAGAAAGACTGTTTATCAGAGTGAATTCGTTCGAGAAAAACAAAGAGCTGCTGAAGAATGTCCCTCACAAAGTGATAGGAGATCTTGCTATCACTTCCCATGTACTTATCGACAGTGATGAAAACAGGATCTGCTCAACGATCATTACCAATGATCTTCTTTCGCGTTATAAAGTCGATCAGGAGCAGTTATTTGACGATGCACTCAATAATAGTGTAGATCTCTTCCCTGCTGTGGTAAGTGATATCAGGCATATTCTTAGAGGATTCGGAGCGCCGATCCCAAGAGAACCTAATGAAAAACCAGAAATGATCGTTATTACAAATACACAATCCGTGAATGGCGCCGCAGTTATCTTCTATCCAGGTATCATGGAAGCTCTTCAAAAGGAACTTGGTGACTATTATGTGATCCCTTCATCAGTAAATGAGCTGATCGCTGTTCCAAAGAATATGATAGAACCTGAGGAATTAGAGAAAAAGATCAATGAAGTCAATCTGTTTTCATGTCCAGAATGTGACAGGCTATCCGATCATCTTTATTCATTTGATTCGAAAACAAAAACCCTGAAACAGGTAAATACAAGGACTATGGGATTGAATCGTAAGATTCCTGATTATCTGAATGAAAGATCCAAATCATACGGAATCATGAAGAATGAAAAGAAGGAAAAAGTGAGAGGGCGATAAGATGCCTGGTACTGATGATAAAACTGTCATTGAAATGACAATAGATGAACTGAAAGCATATATTACAGAACACCCGGAAAGAAATATCTTGGTGGAGGTCGATGATGGAAAAGAAAGTGAACGAAGTCAGGATAAAACTGATAAACACACGGCCGCTTGATGAAACTCCTGTTTTAGGACCGGAAGAATGTAATGATGTGATGCGTAATCTGATCGGAGATTTGAATTCTGAAAGATGTGTTGTTGCCTACTTGAACAGTTCTAACCGAGTAATGAATTATATGGTCGTCGGGATAGGGAATACAGGTACAGCTCTGATCGATATTAAATCAATCATACAAGGGGCTTTGCTGCAGAATACACCGAAGATGATCATATATCACAATCACCCGTCACAGAATCTTGAACCATCACAGGAAGATATCCATTTTACCGGAAAGCTGTATGCTGTATGCAAGCTGCATGATTTAGAACTACTAGATCATGTGATTGTTGGAATCAATGATACATATTCTATGATGCAGAACGGGCAGATGAATCTTTATCAAATGAGTAATCTGATCAATTTCAAGGAAATGCGGGAGCATGATATCAAATACAAAAGGTTTCCGGATGAAAAAGTCAAATTACTTAAAGAAGTCACGGAAGCAAGAGGAAGGTGCATCAGCTTTGGAGATGGTAAGATCTATACATTCTGGCCGCATGATGAAACGGATCATTATTGCTTCTCGAACATAGATGCTGCTATTCGCTATGAAAAAGGGTACAGGATCAAAAAACGGACGATAAGGAGCAAATGAACTTAATGTCAGAATCACAGATGCGGGAGTATCGAAAGAGAGGACTTTCAAATTTTCAGATCCATGAGGTAGAAGAAGGATTCAGACATGGCCTTTCAGTAGAACAGGTGGAGATATATGCCAATGGGAAATATGACCATCTTCAGATGGCTCAGATAAGAATGGCATTGGAAGATGGCCTCACCTATAATCAGATATCTGCATTTCTGCGGCCTGAAATCAGTGCCGATGTTATGGAACATGCCAGGATCAAGATCAGAGATGGCAATGTC
>CAMNFQ010000144.1 GCA_946537295.1 uncultured Bacillota bacterium | reverse complement strand
TCCTGAATATTTATAAGTAGCCGTCATCTTTACAAGCACAAATAAGTAGGACTTATTGAAATCAAATTTGTTTGTATAGAAACAATTCTATAGTTACAGTTCTAATTCATCTGATCATCTGGCTGTTGACCATCATGAGCCTTCCACATGCATTCAGTAATCTTCATGTCAGTAAAGATTGCTTTGAAGCTTGAATCTTCCGGACTGCAGGCATAGATACCAAAAGATATCTTTCCTTTTCCTTCCCACATATGACAGATTCGCATCTGGGAGAATTCTTTGCCATCTCTGGAACATTCAATACAATAATCATCTTCCCTGCGACTAAGACGATACCACATGGTCTTTATATCTGCAGGTATGGCTGTAGTAGCCCAATCAGAATAGCCATGGTTTGTGACAACTGAACCAAGATGTTGAAATGATTCATTTTCATATTCTACGGAAGCTTTTAACCAGTTTTCTGAGTCGAGATACATAACAATACCACACTGATCAAAACGCTGATGGCTTTCAGAAAAATCAGTTTTTACGGTAAAAGAAAAATATTTCTCTTCTGTTTCAAACTGCAATACTGGGGCATTATCATTACGGAAATGGTAATAGGTACGTTGCCATAAGTCGGTATGGGGTTCTGTTACTATTTCTATGCGATCTGAAGTGATCTTATATTCAACTGGTTTTCTTGTCCATTTCATTTCTTCAATATTCATATTTATCTCCATCTTTACATTTCTATTCTAGCAGTTTGGATAATTTTAAATATTTTAATAATAAGCTTTTTTACATTAAATAGAATATTATTAATGTATAGGAAGGTAATGATCATGGAATGGGAAATAAGAGTGATTGAATGGCTACAAAGCAATCTTGGATCTTTTGCTTCAATTCTCGGGAAAGCAATGTCTTTTATAGGCAGTGAACATGGTCTGTTGATCATAATACTGATTGCGATGTTCTGTTACAAAAAGGAAACAGGCAATAAGATGGCTCTGATCCTTTCAACCATGCTTTGCTGGCTGGGAATGATCAAGGGAGCGGTAATGAGACCACGTCCTTATATTGAATATCCTGATCGCGTAAAAATGCTTGTGAAAGTTGAAAGTGGAGCAGCAGCTGATAATGTATCAGCACAGGGCTATTCCTTTCCAAGCATGCATAGTGCTTCTGCAGCGGCCATGTATTTCACTTTGGCTAATTCAATCAGAAAAAGATGGTCCTATATCTTTGCGAGCATCTTAACGTTCATGATGTGTACTTCAAGAGTCATAGCCGGTGTACACTATCCAACTGACGTCTTGGCAGGACTGGCATTGGGTATTTTTTCCATGTTCATCTATGATCTACTCGAAAGAAAGATTGAAAAATCATGGCTCAGGAATCTGCTGTTGTTATGCAGTGCCTTACCAGGAATACTGTTTGTCCGTACCCAGGATTATTACACCGCTCTAGGAATACTGATCGCTATGAATTTAGTAATACCTTTTGAAGAAAAGTATGTCAGATATGAAAACTCCAACAGTATCATAGCCAAGATCCTTCGTGTACTTGGAGCATTTGTAACATACCTTGTTGTGAATTCTTTACTTAAAGCTCTTTTCGGTAAATTCTCTCTGAATGATACAAGCTTATTATTCTTGCTGATAAGAACTCTAAGATATACGATCGACATTTTTATTATCCTGGGTGTCTATCCAATGATCTTTCCTTTATATGAAAAGATTGTTAAAAAACCAGACAATAAATAATAAATAAAACATTTCTATCAGAGTATCTGATTACTTCTTATGATCAGATACTTTTAAAATTAAGATTATTATAAGGAGCAGAATGATAATGGAAACAAAGAAAACAGGATCAAAAAGAAAGATCATATTCATTGCCCTGGCAATTATCTTTGTCTTTCTGATAGCCGGATGGTGGGCATTCTGCGTAAAGATGTACAATGATAATTTCAATATATCAGGGAAAAGCTATGAACCTCTGATGCTTCGTGTTGAAGACTTTGAGGGATTGAAGTTTAAAGAGTATTCATTTCCTTCTGACAAGGGACAAAAGCTTGCCGGTTATCTATACAGTTCAGGTGATACACAACATGCCATACTGATCATTTCTCATGGCTTTGGTGGCGGAGGTCATAACTCCTATATGGATGTCGCTGATTATTTTGCCCATAAGGGATACTATGTCTTTGCCTATGATGCCACCGCAATGGATAAAAGTGAAGGTGATGGCCTTGGAGGAGTTCCTCAGGGAGTGATTGATCTTGATCACGCTATTTCCTTTGTGGAAACAAGTGATGATATACCTGATCTGCCAATTGTGCTTTTTGGACACAGCTGGGGAGGATATTGTGTAAGTGCCGTTTTGAATTACCACCCGGAAATCAAAGGAGTCATTGAATGTTCAGGTTTCAACAGGTCATCAGATATGTTTGAATCAGGTGGAAAATCGCAAGCCGGCAGTCTCATCTATACCATGACACCATTTATCAGGATCCATGAATTATTCAAATATGGCAAATATGCCACAAATACCGCAATGAGTGGCTTTGATTCAACTGAAGCTAAGATCATGATCGTTCACAGCAGTGATGATGATGTAATTGGAATTGAATATGGTTTAGACAAGTATTATGAAAAATACAAAGATGATCCCCGTTTTACTTTCCTGAGGTTTGAAGATAGAGG
>CAMNFQ010000143.1 GCA_946537295.1 uncultured Bacillota bacterium | reverse complement strand
GAGATGTTCGTCTGTATGGCGGATATGATAGTGTCCTGATCATAAATTATGGTGATTATGAGAATAATGAATTCAGAATCAAGGAGATCATACATGAACCGTATCGTGATCATAATGCTTCCTGGTACATCGTTCTGGAAAACGAAAATGATGAAAATAAACTGATCTATCTGACGATGGATGATTGGCGATTATTTATCAGTGATGAAAAAGGAAATGATTTATATCTTGAGTCAAAATAAAACCTTCCGATTGGAAGGCTTTATTTTGTTTTCTTTCTGTTTCTGATCTTTTTATAGATGAAGTAGATACCAAAACCGATTGCGACAAATAGGATGATGCCCCAGATATTGTAGACGATTTCAATAATCAAATCTTCAATACCACTGATGAAATCATTCCATCCGTCAGTGAATGAATGCCAGAGTCTTTCGAAGAAGGATCTGTTTACCGGTGTATAGGTAACAGTTTCTCTGACATTGAGATTAAGTGTTGAGTAGGAAACAAGCAGATCATAGTTCTTGAGCTGTGTTTCATAATATTCGATCTCATAGCGGATCTCAGAAAGACGTTCTTCAACACTCATCAGATCCTCAAGTGATTCTGCGCGATCATAGAATTCCAATACTTTTGCTTCCTGAGCTTTTAAAGAAGTCAGACGGGCTTGAATATCAGTATAAGAATCAGTGATGTCTTTTGTTTCTTCTGAATAATAGGTAGTATTGCCTTCACCCTTGAGTTCTTCTAAAAAAGCTGAGTAGTTTTCGGCAGGAATCCTGATGCTGGCATCATAGCTGCGGTTAGGACTGCTGGAAGTAGACATGGTTGAACTCTGAATATAGCCACCATATTTGCTTACTTTCTGAAGCAAAGAATCCAGCAGCGTATTCATATCCTGAGTTTCCAATGTCATATGTGAAGTCAGGATCAGTTTTTTATTTGTCTTGATATCGACCTTATTATCGTTTACCTTGGCTTCTTCGTCATAAATGACACTTTCCGAAGATTCTGTCGCATAGGAAGCAGAAGGATAATAGCCGTTTGATCCTCCATCATAGCTTTCAGCAGCATAATTCATATGGCTTGTGGAATCGGATTTGCCATAGGATCTGAAGAAGATCGGGAAGATATTGATTATCAGCAGTATCGCAAAGACACCTGTCAGGACTTTACCAACCAAGCCCCAGGAAAAATTGAATCTGAATTTTTTCTTTGCGTGTGCTTCTTCAATATACTCATCTGCGATCATGCCAACGGCATCTGTCAGTTTTTTGTTTTCTTTCATTCTAGTACTCCTTCCTTTATGAGATAGTCTTTGAGTCTGTCTCTGGTTCTTTTCAACATCATCTTGGTCTTGCTTTGACTAAACAGGAAACGTCTGGAAATATCTTCGATCGAATCGAAATACCAGTAGCGACAGACAAATACTTTTCTTTCTTCAGTTTTTAATTCACTGAGAAACTGATCGATCGTTTCAGCCAGAAGTTCCTGTTTCAGATTTTTTCTTAATGATCTTTCATCCGGTATACATTCCGCAAGCTCATCGATCGAGACGGTAACAGTTCCACCACCTCTTTTTTCTGCTGAAAGATGACGCCATCTGTTAAGTGAGAGACGACGGCAGATCTTACCTATGAAAGTCGCAAGATTCAAAGGATGGTGGGGAGGTATGGCGTTCCAGGCCGCCAGATAGGTATCGCTCAGAGTTTCTTCACAATCCTGCTGGTTATTCAGGATGTTTCTGGCTATCGCAAAACAGTAATTATCATATTTGTTTCTGGTTTCGCCAATAGCGCTTTCATCTCGTTTGAGATACAGTTCAATGATTTTTGAATCTTCCATGCATTCCTCCTTTCAACTATCTTCTAAAGAAATAATTCTATTGCGTCACATTTTGTAAAGAAAAAAGATAATCAGTATAGAGATATTTATTAAACAGATAACTTATCTTGGCGTTTCCGGAGCTGATGAGCTTTGCCTGAAGCAGTTCATCATCGACCCATATCCAGGCTAAGAGTCTGTCGTATTTATCATATTGAGGTGAATAAGGATCAAGTTCAATGGTGATCCGAAAGGCGTTTCTTAGAATGGTATCAGTATAGCGTTTTGCTTCCTCATATCCTTCCTGATCGATCTCAGGAGAATCTACCGCAAGAAAACGGACTGTCTGTTTATCCAGTTCACCAACGTAGAATACCGCTGTATCGCCATCAAAATTATATTGATAATAGGCCTGATACTTGATGGTATCGTCTCTAGGCGAGACAGGTGTTTCCGGTTTGATCAGAATCCTTCTGATCGAAACATAAAACGCAACTATCGCAACGATAATTGTCAGAATATAACTTATTTTTCTGTATGTCTTCATCTTCTGAATCTATTGAATCTGAAGATCAGCCGTATATAAACTGATCTTTTCTAACATAGTTTTTAGCTGGTCTTCATCAAGACCAAGATAGCCACCCTGATGTTGTTTCTTGGATGTCATGTGGATCTGTTTTGAACCAGACACTTTTAAGACATCGATGATATTATCTATCCTTACACCACCACCTGGCAGATACTGGATCTTATCAGAAAACTGATTATTCAGTTCTCTGATCTTTTCGCATCCTTTAAGAATATCAGGATAGACAGCTTTGCCACTGGTAAGGATACGATCGATCTTAAGGTCGATCAATGTCTTACTGGCATCAAAGAGATCTGGTGTATCATCAAAAGCTTTATGAAAGA
>CAMNFQ010000142.1 GCA_946537295.1 uncultured Bacillota bacterium | reverse complement strand
CTTCCGTATTGACAGCTACGCCATTCTCTAGAACCTGCTTAGTTGCTTCGCATTTTCTGGCTTCCTGGTCTATAAAATAGTCTTCCACCTCATCAGCGCTCAAAAGGAATACAGAATCTTCAACAGTATAATTTGCCATACGATCACTATCTTCGTCTTCATAGCGATAATTACTTGTTAAAGATGTCTGGATCATAGATCTGTTTTCGTTACTTAAGGCATTATCCGCAAATCTGTGATTAAGCCAGAATCTTAGCGAACAATTCTCCCAGTCTGTTTCTTCTTCACTGTTATCAAAAACAGCTGTATCAATTCCATATTTGCTTAGTAACAGAAGTTCATCATCGTTCTTCTCTAGCACTATCCATTCAATGTATTCTCTGCCGTTATCTTTATTTCCATCCTGTTCATACAAACCAAAAAGAACACTGTCGCCTTCATCTGCTTCTGATAAGAGTTTCTGTTTTATTTCTTTAACTTTTGTCTGGCTGTCGCTATAATCCAGCTCTTTCAGGATATTTATTGCATCAATATACTTTTTATTATCATAAAGATCGATAGCCTTAAGGTATGTTGCTTCGCTTACTTTTTCTTTAGAATCGGAATAATCTCCAAGTTGTTCAAAAACCATGACAGCTTCATCATATTGTTTGTTTTCCAACAATTCCATTGCACTATCATACTTTCTCATAGGTACAAAATATCTTGTATAACCGACATAGCCTACTGTTCCTAATGCTAAGACAATTATCAGGATCATCATCACCATGAATGAGCCTTCTTTTTCTGATTCCTGTTCAACAATCTTTTTTGGTTGTTTTACTTTTACTTCTTCAGTCTTTTTTTCAGCTTCAACAGGCTTTGTTTCTTTCTTTTTAGAAACTTCTTTTATTGTTTCCTTTTTGACGATTTCCTGTTTTGGCTTTACTGGTTCCTGTTTCTTTGGTTTTTCATTCTTTACAGGAGCTTTTTCTTCTTTAGTCTTCTTCTTTATTAGAGGTATAAATTCAATCGAATTCTCTTTTCTTGGCTTTTCTTCTTCTATTTCTTCATCTTCATCAGTTTCTTCTATCGTAATAGCCTTATCAACCTTACTCTTTAAAGTCTGAACAAAACTGTCAAAGTCTATTTCATCTTCTTTTTTCTTCTCTTTTTTGACCGGTTTAGGTTTCTTAACTTCCTTTGGTTTTACTTCCTTAGGTCTTTTTTTATGTAGAAGTTCATCATGGAAAGCAATGATCTTTTCATCGGTTGATTCAAGGAATTCCTTATATTTTTTTGTAAGTTCTGTTAAAGCATCTCTGTCTTCGTTTTGGGCATCAGAGATCTTCATGTCATAGGCATATTCGATCTTTTTGATTATTGAAACAGCATCTTTATCATTAAGGTCAATCAGTTTTCTGAAATAATCATTTGTCAATAAGACATTACGAATTGACTCTTTCTGTTTAAGACGATAGTCAAGACAGGAATCATAAGAAAAATCAAAGGTATAGGCATTCTTGATCTGTTCTGGTGAGAATCTGTTTTTGACTTTATATTTCTTGGCAATGTTATTGATATGTTCCTGATCTTCGATCTCGGCATACTTCTTTTCATATTTGTTGTCATCAAACATATCGATGTAATGCCTGATCAGATCAGTTTTGTTATTTACTTCAAGACTTGCCATGAGGTAGCCCATATTAGCTCTGGTGGAATTATCATTTATTTCCAAAGCTTCTTCAAAACATTTCTTAGCCATGGCATATAGATTAGAAGAAAGTGCTACTTCACCTACTTTTATCTTGGCATCAAGCGAATTAAAACCATCGATCTTTTCTTTACACAGATCAACATATCTTGGGGCATTACGATAGTTTCCATATTCTCTGAACTTCTCGATCAGTTCCTGATAGTCTTCGATCTTATTGGTCAGATCATACTGATCAGTAAGTTCGAGATATTCTTTTGATTTTTTGCTGGAAGAACGCAGATATCTCTTTCTGAGCTTTTCTTCAGCGTCCTGTAAGAAATAGACATAGTCTTTCTGAATATTCTTAATGCTTTCGCGATCACTGTTTTCTGCTTCAGCAACCTTATCCTGATAAAGATCGGTAAGTCTATTCAGTAATGTGACAATATCATCAGCTTTTCTTTTCTTAAGATTATTTATCAGTCTCTTATTAGCTAAGGTATCACTAAGTTCGTCTTTTAAAAATTTGAGACTGGAAAGATTTGATTCATAGCTTCCATCAAAGTCAAAGAAGGAATCTATTTCTTCTCTTTCTAGTTTTCCTTCAACATAGTATTTGGTTTCGGCGTATTGAATCTTCTTTCGATCTGGTTCTACTGCTTCTAGTGTTTCACTTGCGGTTGGAAAATACTTCTTTTCATATTCAGACATGATCTTATCCGGATCAGTACTTTCCTGTTCACAGATCACTTCACCCAAATATACAACCGGATTTTCATGATCAATAAGGATGAAATCAAGAATACTTTTTGCCAGACGATATTCTGATGCTGAAAGATGATCAAAAGCTCTGTCAATGAGTTCATTGACATCTGCACTTAGGTAATCGATAGTTTTATTTCTGATATCACTCACCTGATTTTTCCCACAACAAAAAGAGCTTTGTTTATATTACTAATTATAGCTTATGTGAATATGACTTAAGAAAAGATAATTGCGTATTTTGTTTATTTATTTCAGATCATAAAAAGCCTTATTTCAAGGCTTACTGAACATTTTTCGGCGATTTTGCCGGACAGTTTTCGG
>CAMNFQ010000141.1 GCA_946537295.1 uncultured Bacillota bacterium | reverse complement strand
AATCGTATACCTGTGTGGTAAAAACATCTGACAATACAAATACAGAATAACAGTACAGTTCAAATAGAACTGTACTTTTTAATATTGAATATCAGACTTGTATCAGTTTTGTGATATACATTATTATGTAATAAATAAAGAAATGTATTCATATGGATAGATCCCTTCTAAAAACGATATTCAAAGCGGCAGCTGTAATCTTTATAGGTGCACTTATTTTATTTTTTGTTTCAAAGTGTGAAGATTCATCAGCTGTTGTACCATCAAATCATTCAACATATACCGATGTGGTATTTCTTTCAACGACGGATATGCATGGCAAATGTTGGGACAGCAATCTTCTGACTGATTCTGCAGAACCTCACAACATGTTAAGAGTATCTACAGCGGTAGATACTATACGCAATGAGTATGGTAGGGAGAATGTGATTGTGATTGATAACGGTGATATCTTTGAGGGTGAATCTATCTCTGTATTACAGTTACATAAATATGAGAACGGAAGTTCTGATCTTACTCCAGCGATGGCGATCTGTCTTGATGAGATCGGCTATGATGCCTTTGTGATCGGAAATCATGAATTTGATTTTAATTTGGAAACGATGAAACGGATCTATGCCTATCTAGAAGAAAAGGGAGTATCCGTTCTTTCTGCCAATACACTATATGACGGAAGTGATGGAGTTCATGAAAAAGGAGAGAATGCCTTCACTCCCTATATCACCAGAACCGTCAAAGTGAATGGTAATGATCATAAGATCGGAATTCTTGGACTGGAGAACGTTGATGTTCCACGTTGGGAGTCAAAGGATAAATATCCTGGTTTACAGTTTGTCCATCCGGGAAATGAGACTTGCTCTATGGCGGAAGAAGCCAGAGAATGTATCACAAAGATGAAAGAAGAAGGGTGTGAGTTTATCACTGTCTGTTATCATGGCGGTCTTGGAAGTAATGAAGAAGAACTGATATATGGAGAAAACACTAATCACCAGGGTTTACGTCTTATTGCAGAAACAGAAGATATTGATCTGCTGATCGTTGGACATGATCATAACAATCAGTATTCAAATAATTATTACAGAAACAGCAAGGGTGAAGAAGTTCTGTTAGTAAATGGTGGTGGCCAGGATCTTACCCAGAGCATCTTCCGTTTTAAGGAAGGAAATGATGGAAAACTTGAATGGGAAATTCTGAACAGTGAAAACCTCAAGCTGGAAAATTTTGCTGTAGATGAACAGTTACAGGAAAAGATTCGTCCATTTGCTGAAGAATGCGAAATTGCGGTAAATGAACCAATTGGAAAACTTGAAGGGGATTGGGATGGAAGTCAGAACTTCTACACTGAGCAGACGGATACCATGGATCTTGTCAACAAAGTGATGATATGGACTGGCAATAAAGTACTATCTGAACAGACTTCAGGTAATGAACAGGAGTTCTATGAGCGATACAACGTAGATCATAGAGACGTAGATCTTGCTGTTGCATCAGTATCAGTCAGAAACGGGTATACCGCAGAAGCCGGAGATATCAGCTGGAAAGGCGTTTATCGCATCTATCGTTATAATAATCTGCTGAATATTCTTCCGATGAAGGGAAGTGAAATTCGTGCAATGATGGAAGAAAATGCCTCTTCGCGTCTGAAAGGCCGTGTACTGAATGGAAAGCCTTATATTTTCTCTTTTGATGATATCTATACCAATGTGATTTTTGGTGGTATCAATTTTACTTATGATTTGTCAAAGGAAGCCGGTCAACGAGTAAATATAATAGGACTGTCAAACGGCAGAAAGTTCAGCGATGATGAAGTTTATCTTATTGCAACAACTGATTATCTTACCGGAAATGAAAAGTGTGGTCTTCGTAACTTTTCGGATGAAGACAGTGTTTTGGATAAGGAGACCCGTATTGTAGATGGACTCGCTGATTATATCAGAGAAACAAGTGCCCAAAAGGGTGGTGTCACAACCGACGATTTTGACTGGCATTGGGAAGCAAGTTACCCTTTAACATCAGAAAATGAAAAGCCATACGAAGGAACTGTATATGCATCTTTAGCTGATAAGCCAGAAGATGGCAAGACATATGTTCTATATAACGAAGCTGATGGCAGAGCTATTATCAATGATGAAGGAAAGCTTGGCACTGCACAAGTAGATGCGATAGACGATTATTTAGTGACTCCACTTCCTGAAAACACTATTATGTTTACCGTGGAATATGTAAAAGATGATCTCATTACTTTACGTAATAAAGAGGGAAACTATCTTACATGTGATACCCTTAATTGGATAAATAGTCCAGAAGAAGGAGTGACGGCATGGAAACTGAATACTTTCTCTGGTGGATGGCAACTGATCAGTACAGAAGAAACAGGAACAGGTACGCAAAAGGCAATGCAGCTCTATAAGACGTTAATTTCAACCTATGAGCTTGGTCCATATACCGGATTCTGTTTCAATTTCTATGAGCCAAATGAATAATCGGAAAAATATGGATTTTTACCATTTATCTTATATAAAGTGAAACAGGACAGGTTTTTCTGTTTCACTTGCTTCATACTATTTCTTATATTTATGATGATAAAAAGTTACAGAAAACACGATAAATAAAGGATTTTTGATACACAAGAAACAATAAAAGTGCTTTCGCACTTATTGATCTTAATGATGATTCCCTGGGGGCTCAAACTGCCAGACTCTTCTGTTAAGAGTCAGCATGGGATAATTCAAATAATGTAGTATTTATAGGCACTTTTAAAGACAAGTGCTATTTTTGTACGACAGATTTACG
>CAMNFQ010000140.1 GCA_946537295.1 uncultured Bacillota bacterium | reverse complement strand
TAATCCTTGTTGAAGTCACAATATTTGCCGCGTTCTTTTTAAACCAATTCATAATCTTCCTTTTCTATTTTATCAAAAAGATTTCTATTGTTTAACTTATTTGATTCTGATTTCTCATAATTCTCTATTTATCACGAGTGCCTTCATTCTATATTGATCATTATTGCGTTTTTGTTGCACAGGTTTCCGTGTGTTATCATAAATTTATGAGCAGCTCTGATAGAAAATATTATCGTAATTCACTCGGTAAACAGATCCTTCTGGCCAGTTTTTTCTTTGTGTTGATTCTATGTCTGATCATCAGCATCTTCAGTTTTGAAGTACTCCGAAACGTTCTCATGAACCAATACCAGGACAGGATCGGTGAAACTCTTAAAATGACAATGAGTCAGATCGATGTTGAAGATCTTAAACAAAGGATGGAAACCTATACCAGTTCCGATACCTTTGAAAAGCTCAAAGATTATATGAATGATGCCAGAGAATCTTATTCTCTGGAATATTTGGTCATCTGTCAGCCTGTTAAACGTAATGATGGATCCTATGATATGATCCAGGTCTATTCCGGTCTTAATGAAGAAGAAAGAGCCGGACAGAATCTTATTGCAGGTGTTGATATTCCTCATCTAGGTGATTCGATAGCTGCAATGTATCCGAATTTCATGTTGGAAGAGCTTTATAATGAAATGATCAGTAATCGTGACATAAAATATTCACACTCTGAAACACAATTCGGTTCAACTTTTGGCGGAGCTATGACAATCTGCGATGAACAGGGAAATGGTATTGCTTTACTTAGTGCAGGTATCAAATCGAATACCTTATTGCGTACCCAAATCAATTACTTCATTATCCTGTTATTCCTTTCACTTGTTTCAGGTATTGTCTTCCAGATCTTTATGAACATCTGGCTCAATCGCAAGGTTCTGATTCCTTTAAAGAAGATTGAAGAAAGTGCCAATGACTTTTCCCGACGCTCACATGGACAGCTCAATCCTGATGCACTGCTGATGGAAAGACCCGATGTCAATAAGACAGATGAACTAGGTTCACTTGCTGATACACTTGTCACTATGTCTCAGGATATGAAAACTTATGTTCAGAATATTCTCGATAATGCCAATAAGATCCAGAACATGGAAAGTGAAATCAGCAGGATCTCTGATATCGCCATGAAAGATGCCCTGACCGGTGTGGGATCACTTGCGGCCTTTGAGAATAAGAAAAAAGAACTCGATGATCAGATAGTTCAGAATAAAGCAGATTTTGGTGTAGCTATGTTTGATCTTAATAATCTTAAAACAATAAATGATAACTATGGACATGATAAAGGTGATATCTATATCAGGAATTCCACCAAGGTCATCTGTGATGTCTTCAAACATTCTCCTGTCTATAGAGTTGGGGGCGATGAATTTGTTGCGATCCTTCAGGATAGTTCCGATGATATCAACGATCTTATCAATCTGCTTGAATCCAGACTTAAATCTGATGAGAAAGATCAATGGCAAAACATTTCAATAGCTGTTGGATATGCCCGATTTGACCAGACAAAAGATAAATCGTTTGAAGATGTCCTGAAACGGGCTGATGCCAATATGTATGATAAGAAAAAAGAAATGAAGAGGAACCTAAAGAAAAAGCAGAGCATCATATGATAAATCCCTCCTGTTTTATTTCATGATCCTGCTTTTAAAGAAATCTTCTTTCTTCTCGCTGTCCAGTATCCTGACCGGCTTGTAGGTCGAAACGGCCGTGCCTTGCTCCTGCTGTAACTCGCGCCATTTGGCATGAGTTCCCGGCAACTGATTGTATATCTTTACATCGCCCAGTTCTTTTTCGTTATAGAAGACTTCGAAACGAGGATTGACGCTCTTCAGGGTCTCAGTGGCAAACTGCGAATATCCTGATAAATCGCTTCCGTTTTCACTCTCCAGCAACAGGACATAGTGATACGGATAAGCATCATATTCGGTGTACACTGCCCAGTCGTTGATCTTGCACCCTGATTCCCTGCCTATCTGCTTGACGACAGCGGCCATGTGTTCCTCGCTGGTCTTTTCTCCGGTAAGATTCAACAGCTGTCCCTTTCGGTAGGAGAACTGAATGTAAGGACACTCGTTCAAAAAACCGACGACCTTTATCACGTCACCGCAGCGGTAGCGGTAAAGACCGGACTGATTGGTGATGACGATCTCGTATTCTTTTCCTTCTTCGACCTCATCCAGAGATAGGATCATATCTTCGTTATCGGTAGGAATGAACTCATAGTAACAGCTGTCCACCAGCATCAGCTGTTTAGAAGATTCAAGTTCATCACAAGCCGCAAACAGACCCTCTGATGCCCCGTAGATGGAGAAATCATAAGGCACATCTTTGGTATATTGCCTGGCTATCTTGGTGAAAGGAATGAAGGAAGAGGTTCCGATCCCGCACATGACCGACATGTTCGGCCAGATCCTTTTGATGATTGTCTCATCAAAGCCTTTTTTGAACTCTTTACGCAATTCATCCGCTCTTGCGGGGTTGGGTTTGAGAATCTTCAGCAGTTTTTCTCTTGTCTCGTCGTTCACTTTTCCCAGATCGGAGATTGAACCCTTTTCAATGTCTTCAACGATTTGTTCCCAGTTGATGCTCAGATACTTGAAAAGATCGGTGAAGTTCAAAAAGAAGACCGAGAACATATACATCAGGTTCTTATCTTCCAAACCCAGACGGAAATTGGTATATTTGGAATCCGCTTCACTGCCGTTGAACAGCTTCTTGAAGGGGTTCAGAAGGATATAGGGATAAATAAAACCAAGCTGCCGGGCGGC
>CAMNFQ010000139.1 GCA_946537295.1 uncultured Bacillota bacterium | reverse complement strand
GTCTTGCTGATAGTTGGTGATGGCCCATATCAGAATCATCTGCAACAGCTGGTCAACAAAAACAATCTGCAGGATAAAGTCATATTTGCCGGAAGGAAAGAATCCTCTGAGGTGTGGAAATACTATAATATCGCTGATATATTTGTTTCAGCTTCCATCTTTGAACTTCATTCCATGAGCTACCTTGAAGCATTGGCTCAGGGTCTTCCTTTGTTGTGTCGTGATGATGAGGCTCTCGATGGAGTTCTGGATGATGGTTATAACGGTTTTATCTATCACAATAAGGAAGAGTTTACTGAAGCCGCCTGTCGTATCTTAAATGATGAGCAGTTTGCCTATAAGTTAAGCAATAACTCCATTAAAAGATCACAAGATTTTTCCTGTGAAGCATTTGCGGAGAAAGCTGTCAAAATATATAAAGACGTCATCAGTGACTGGAATTTGAAATCCTGATCCTTCATAATATTTATTAAGTATGAAGAAAAATATTAAAATAATCCTTGTTTTGATTCTGTTACTTATTGTTGGCTCTTTGATCGGATACAAAGAGTATAACGACCCTTTTAACAGAATCAAAAGAACAGGCGTTCTTAAAGTCGGTATGACAGGAGACTATCTTCCTGTATCTTTCTACAACGAAGACACCGGTACGTATTCCGGTTTTGATGTCGAACTGATCGAAACGATGGCTGATCAGCTTGGTGTAAAGATCGAATATGTCAGAACCTCCTGGCCTACCTTAACCCAAGATACCTTAGACAATAAGTTTGATCTGGCGATCTGCGGCATCACCATCACCGAGGAAAGAAAGAAAGTAGCACTCATGTCAGATGGCTATCTCGCCAACGGCAAGACAATCCTGATCAGAAAAGAAGATGTCGATAAGTACAAGACACTGGATGATATCAATAAGAAAGAAGTTGTAGTCATGGAAAACCCCGGTGGCACAAATGAAAAATTTGTCAGAGCTAATCTTCCTGAGGCAACACTTATCATCCATGAAAGTAATGCTGAGATCCCACATCTGATCGCTCAAGGCGAAGCTGATGTCATGATAACCGAAATCCTGGAAGCCGGTTATTATATCCAGATAGAAGATAATCTGGCAGCTCCTCTGATAAATGAACCTTTTACTCATGGAGAGTTAGGAATCCTGATGCCTAAAGGTTATGAAAAACTATTAAGTTATACCAACAACTTTATTGAAAAAGAAAAAGACAGTGGTCTGATCGATATGTTGGCAAACAAATATATCTATCATTAAAAATAGATCTAAATTGTAAATTTATTTTAATTTTTTTTAAAATCTTCACATTTGTTTTAAAAATAACTAAAATTAAATGTGAATTATCTATTGATAATCGAAAGGGGAATCAAATGAATTTAGAAACAAGTAAAAAAGTTTTACGTATCGCTGGTATCTTATCTATCATTGGAGCTGTATTTGCTCTTATTGTTTCTTTAGCAGGTATTTTTGGCGGTGGTGCACTTGCTAATAAGCCTGGTATTGAAGGTGATACTGAATTACAGCAAACTGCAGGTGGTGCAATCGCTGCCGGTTTTTTGTTCCTGTATATTGCTGTTGTCAGTCTGATTGAAGGTATCGTTTCTTACTTAGCTGGTAAAAAAGGTACAAAAGGTCTGGCTACTGTCGCTTTAATCTTTGCTGTATTAAGTATTATTGGTGACTTCACTAGCTTTTTCAAAGGCTCCATGGAAGCTTCAAGTATCGTCGGCTCAGTTATCGACCTGGCAATTGATGCCTTAGTAGTCTACGCAGCTTACGTTGTAAGAAAGAACGCCGAAGCTTAATTCAACATTAAAACCGATTATGAAAAACGAGTATCATCATAAATGAACTCGTTTTTTTTATGTCTTTTTATCGATCGGTATTTTGTTAATGTAATCATATTAGGCTTATAATTTAATTAATGAAGCATTTCTGGACTCATAAAGAAAATATGCCATCTGAAGAGCCTGGTTATGGCCAGTTTACGATCGGACATTTTTTCTTACTGGCCTTAAGTACTCTACTGATCATTTGTTATGTAATTCTTTATAATAAGTCAGACAGCGAAACCAGAATCATTCTGCGCAGAAGTATTGCATTCACATTAATTTTCATTGATATCATCAAAATGATCCTCATAGGTAAATCCACCGTAAAGCTCAGTAATTATCTTCCACTGGAACTTTGCAGCTTTGCTTCATATGTTATTGTGTTGGACTCCATCTTTGCCGATAACACAATCTTCCCAATCATGTTATTGACGATGTTCATGCCGGCTGCAATCATGGCAATCCTGTTTCCAACCACTTCAACTTTACCTGTATTGAATTTCTATACGATACATCAGTTTCTTTACCACGCTCTTATCATTGCCTATATAATGGCTCGCTTCTTATGTAAAGAGATTACATTAACTTATTCTGGTGTCTGGACTTCAATATTACAGATTATCATATTGGCTATAATCATTTATGTTATCGATGCTGTTTTTGATAAAAACTTCATGTTCTTGCGTGATCCATATGGAAATCCTGTTCTTGATTTGCTCTGGAAAACTTTCAAAGGTGGTATTTCCTACACGCTTGGTCTGGTTGCCTTTTGTATTTTCATGATACATGTCTTCTATGGCTTCTTTAAACTGATCTCTATTCTGTTTCTTAAATAGCGTTATAGTATGCTTAAGTATCATCAATAACTAGACATCTCATCTTAACTTGGACATCTTATAGTAAATAAGACACTGATTATCAGCCAGTAATTAAGTATTGTATTGATACTCGTATCTGTTGCTTACTGTATGTATAATTATTTTTAAATAAA
>CAMNFQ010000138.1 GCA_946537295.1 uncultured Bacillota bacterium | reverse complement strand
TTAGTTAACTACTGTGCCACATTCCGGACAGAATCTTCCTTCAACTACCGATCCACATTGGGGGCAGTACTTTCTGCCTGCTTTGGTCGTTTCAGAGATCTTTTTATCTTTAGGCCAAGAGACTTTATATGAAAGTGTTGTCTTTAATGTCTGTCCGGCAGCCACATCAACACTCTTATTCAGAAGGCCAGTCTCTTCATCGCAATTGAAGCCGTCAAGATCGATCTTATCAACAACAATGGTCTTATCCTGTGATACCGGAATCTGGTCTTTGAGGATAATGGTGATCTGGTTGTCGCTAGAGTTTCTGATGGTAGTCTCATAGACGTATTCACAACATTTCTGACCTTTAAGTAAAACGTTAGAGTTCTTTTTGGAAACAAGTCTGTTTTTGATAAATACCTTTTCTTCTCTTCCTAAGGAAATATCGGTTTCTTCTTTCGAGAGATCCGGATCCAGATAGACATCGTTAGTATAGATACCATTAAGATAGATACCGGCACTGATAGCTTCACTTATTGGCAGATCAGCAGTCTTGATTGTAGCAACAAGATAGGCGTGTGGGTCTTTTCTGGCTGCAGCAACGATCTTGAACTCTGTAGCGATATCGTGTTTTTCAAGATCGACCATTGTATCTTCATCACAATAGATATCTTTGCGATCAGGAAGCAGATATTCCGACATGGTCTCTTCGCTTTTTATTTCAGCAAGCTCATTACTTACTCTGACAGGAGCAGCTGCATCTTCCATCGCTTCTTCAGCTACAGCAGAGCGGGCTGCCATCATCTTCATGGAACCCGCTACAGCATTATTAGCTAAAAAGATGTTCTGTTCAGTTCTGATATTGAGATAAGTTGGATGAAGTTCTGGCAAGACATGACTCATGTCAGGAACACCGGTAATTAGTGATACAGCTACATCCTTAAGATCTTCGCTGGTATTTTGAGAAATCTTGGCTTTAAGTAAGAGTTCCAGCGACTTCTTTCCATCAGTCTGGATCTCATAGATCGGATACCAGGCGATATTGTTTTCGTGATATCTTAGTTCAATTGGATAGACACCCGCTTCTTCACAGAAGATATCAACAACTGCGACACTGGCGTTTTCCTTAAGTAACTGTTCTTCCAGTTTTTTCTGCAGCTTGGAAATATTTCTGCTCAGTTCAATTCTTTTTTCTTCGAGTTTTTCAATTCTATCTGGAAGCTGGTTGATGTAGTTTTCCACATCAGCAATATTCATATCCTTGCGACTAGAAAAATCACCATTGGTTTCCCATAGAGACTTCTGCAGTTCGATTGCTTCCAGTTTCCTGTTTTCCAGTTCGATCTCTTCCTTGATCTTTTCTGATTCCCTGTCTTCATCTTCGATGTTCTTATATCTGATGTTTGAACATCTGATGCCCGGTTTGGAATAGATACGAACCGTGTTGTATGAAGCTGAAGAACTTAATCCGCCAAGTTCAAGAGTCTGCTTGCCGGCAGATAGTTCAGCGCTTCCTTTTCTGATAACTTCGCCACCGTTTCTGAATATACTTACGCTGTCGATTGTGGTCTTAACTTTAAGCATAAGAAAATCCCTCCGTTTAATATTATTATTGATAAAGTTTAAGCTTAAATGGCTTTGTTTCTATATTTTTATCTTAACAAAAAAAGAGCTGTTAAAGTTGATTTTGGCATAAAAAACAAGAAAATTAAAACCTCATAATTCCCTAACAGAAAAAACGTGATCACAGATGATACTATTAAAATATGAAGAAAGTAATAAAAGCAATAATCCTGACGATCTCAACAATAGCTCTTTGTATCGTTTTACTTGTAGCAGCTTTGTTTGGATATCTATATATCAGAAACAGGATCGATATTGAAAACAACAGGAAATATGGTGGTCATGGTTTTCAATATATGCACGGCTATTCTTCAACTGATTTTTCGGGATATCATGTCTATGATGGTGAAAAACTGATCACTCTGGATCACGAACCGGAATTCACAATAGAGAAGCAAGAGGATATGCCGGTGCTGGATGGGGCAGAAGCCTGTTATCCACTCTATTGCGCATTCGCCAAGACAATATATAAAGATATCGATGTGATCGAAAAAGAGATCGCAAACTATGATATAAAACAGATAAAATGGGACGACGAAATGATCGACTATATCTACAGTAATGGCAAGATCGTTTCATTTACCAATTCACAGGAAGGTTACTATCGTCTGGTCGATAAGAAAGTAGATCTCTTTGTCGGGGCAAAGCCATCTTCATCTATCACTAAGTATGCTTCAGAAATGAATGAGAATATTGAAAGCATCCCAATCGGTAAGGAAGCCTTTGTGTTTTTTGTGGAAGAATCTAATCCGATCGATAATCTGAGCAGTGAAGATCTTAAAAAGATCTATTCTGGCGAAATCACTAACTGGAAACAATTGGGTGGAAATAATCAGAAGATCATTGCTTTTCAAAGACCGGAAGATTCCGGATCACAGGTCGTGATGCGCAGCTTTATGGGTGAAACAAAACTCAAAGACGCAGAAACGTTTGAAATGGTCTCCGGGATGGGCGGTACGATCAAAAAGGTAAAACAGTATCATAACGAAGAAGGTGCGATAGGGTACAGCTTCCGTTATTTTCTGGAAGAACTCAATCAGGAAGAAGGCGTAAAGATGTTGGCGATCGACGGAGTGTATCCAAGTATTGAAAACATCAGAAACGGCAGCTATCCGATTGTTGCGCAGCTTGTTGTTTCAAAGCTTCAAAGCAATAATAAAGAAAACGTTCAGAAAATGATTGATTTCATGTTGTCGGAAGATGGCCAGGAAATAATCACAAAGACAGG
>CAMNFQ010000137.1 GCA_946537295.1 uncultured Bacillota bacterium | reverse complement strand
GGTGTTGTTGAAGACAACGATTTAGGCGAATTCACAACTGATGCCGATGGAAAGATCTATATCGAGAAACTTAAGGAAGACTGCAAGATTACAGTTACCGAAGTAAAGGAGAAGGATCCGACCTGGTATCGCTGGGAAGAACCGTTCATTTATGACATCGGCCATGATGCATCTGTAACAGAAGCGTTATCTGTTGAGATCGAAAACCATCAGATCAAGATCCATACAACCGCCAACTTCAAGGAATCCAATGCGAAGAACTACGTCGCTGATGGTGTAGCTCACATCATTGATACCGTTGATTATGAGTGGCTGTATGAAGGTGATCAGTACAGACTCGTTGCGACTCTGATTGATAAGGGAACTAAAGAAGAACCTACCGAAGAAGAAGTTACAACCGTTGAACACGAATTCACCGCATCTGGTCTGAACGGATCTGAAGATGTCGAGATCGAATTCGACTTTACCGACAAGGACAACCATGATTTTGTTGTATTTGAAGAACTCTATCACATTGTTACGAAAGATGTTCCTAGAATTGACGAAGATGGCAATCCTGTAGTTGATGAAGACGGTAATCCAATCATCGAAAAGGTTCCAACTGGCGAAGAGCCATTAGTTGCAGAGCACAAAGACATCGATGATGAAGATCAGACAGTCCACTGTGATGAGCTCTATCGCGCAGTCATGGTTATGTACAAGACTAATGCATCAAAGTCTATCCGACTCAATGGTGCAGTATTCTCTGTAACGACCAAGAGAACCAAGAGAGACGGATCTGTTGTCACAAACAACTTGGGCAGATATGTCACCGGCGGTATCTTTGTTGAGAATTCAAAGGCATTCACATATAAGATTGCTACTGATGAGGAGATGAAAGATGTTGTTAAAACTGTTTCATCTTCTATTCACGGCAAGTTCGGTACACAATTCGTTCAGGTCACCGATCTTGCGGACGGCATCTACTACGGTCAGATCGAAGGTGAGGAAAAGGTAACAAAACATTATGTTGCCAAGGGCATGATCTATCTTGTAGATCAGGCCGAGGACACGGAGATTAGATACCACGAAGAGATCGCACCGGAAGGATACTATCTGCCGGGAGACGACTTTGTGGCCAATGTAGGTCATGACTATTCGCTGACCAGGATCGAAAACGAACGTCCGAATCAGGAAATCGTTAGAAGAGAACGTCACGAAGATCATCCGTCTATTCCAAAGACAGGTTTTGATGGCGAATAATTAACTGTAAAGGCAACGTTTGAGGTTGGCGCATCCTTTACTGCTTTTGTACTCGGGATCTCGAAAGGGATCCCTTGTTTATTAGAGATCTTCAAAACAGCGCACGATGAAGATTTCCACGAAGCAAAAAAGCTCCCGCTTCAGAAAACGGGAGCTGCCGTTTCAACCATTTTTACGAGCTCTTGTAAACGGCAAAATTAACTCGGCATCAGCATCAGATGCTTGCTATGAAAGATCTATCTATATCATTATTTGCAGAATTTACAGAATTTCCTATTCATTTTAAGAAAATTTAGGTTTTTTGTAGTAACGACACAATCAACCCTATCACTAACAAATAAATATACACGTGGAGAGAAAACAGTGGAAGAAAGTAGAGAACAAAGAATAACTGGCAGAAGATCGGTCAAATACAAAGATATTGCCGAAAGACTGAAACAGGAGCGACAGATGGCCGAAGATATCTATCGCAAAAGGAAAGAACAGGAAAAGACAGTCAATCCCGTAAAAGAAAACAAAAACCCGGAAGAAGCTAAACTTCTTGAACAGAAAAAGGCAGAGTTTGATTCTGCAATGAACGAACTCAAAAAAGCCATTGAAAAGTCGAAACAGGATCAGATCTCCTTCGCCGAAAGACGCGAGAGACAATTGCAACAGAAAAAAACTGCTTCTGGAGTCGATGATACCGAAGAGCCAGCAGGAAAAGAAACAGTTTCTGAGGCAATTGCAGACTATTCTGTAGAGAAAAGAAATAACAGACGTGAATTACTCATTGCGGGAATAATCGGCTTAATTATGCTGTCGATTTTTGTTTCTGGGACGATTATCACAAGAAAAATAGAGCAAAATTCTGCAACCGATCAGACATTGGGAATCACTGAATCCGAGAAAAGTGCCATGCCTTCGGAATTAAAAGATGAATGGCTGACAAACAAAGCAATCAACCCGGATTTTGTCGGATCCATCAAGTTCGACTCAGGTCTGATTGATCTTCCGTTCGTACAGGCAAAAGATGTCTATGATCGTAATGGAAAACCATATACCTTCTACACGGAAGAAGGACAGCTTGTTGAAAACGTTGATGAATATACCGGCAACGATGTTTATATCTGGACCAACTGGAAGACCGGCGAATACGATCACGATAATGAAGGTGGATCCGTGTTCATGGATTTCCGTAACAACCTGAAGGATCAGAACCTGATTATCTACGGTCACCACTTTGCCAGAGACTGGGATCCATCAGGATCCAAGCAATTCACGCCGCTAGATGCACTACTTGAAGAGGAAAACTATGAAACCAACAAGACATTCAGCCTGATTCTTGATAATGAGAAAAGGGATTATTTGATCACTAATGTCTTTACGATTGAGATCGATAACGATTATGAGCTGAATATCATGCGCCGCAATATGAATGAAGACTATTCTGGCAATCCTGATCCGGACTTCTTTAAGGGTTTTATTGAATTTATAGACAAAGTGAACAAGTATCAGATCAGTGAAAAACTGAGTCCTGTAGACAACATCGTGACTCTAGTCACCTGTATGGAGCATCAGCCTGAACTAAGACAGATCGTTATCGCCAAAGAAACAAAAAGAACAA
>CAMNFQ010000136.1 GCA_946537295.1 uncultured Bacillota bacterium | reverse complement strand
GATATGCAGAGTAGATAACGAGGCGTTAAGTGCCTAGGTGAACGGGGAGTTGTCACCAGGACGAAGAGCGACGTCTTGCGGTTTCGTTATCGCATCCCGCTGCTTTTAAGAGTTGAGTTCACCTCTTAAGCGAGATTTCTGCGTAAGGAGGTGTTTTTATATGTCTCAATTAAAGAACATGAAAGTGATGACAACAGCAGCCATGTTATGTGCCGTAGCGATTGTACTCGGTTTCTTCAAGCTGCCCATCAGCAATGTCATTGAGATCCGCTTTGCCGGTCTCCCTATTGCGATTGCTGGTTACTTATTTGGCCCTGTTGTCGGTGGCCTGGTTGGCGGCATCGCCGATATCGGCGGTTATCTGATTCGCCCAACTGGCCCTTATGCTCCCGGTTTTACTATTGATACGATCTTAACTGGGGTCATCTTCGGCTACTTCTTATATAAGAAAGAAGTCAGCCTCAAACGTATTATTGCGGCTTCTTTAGTTAATAAGATCATCGTCAATATCTTATTAAACTCTTTCTGGTTAGCGGTGCTCTATCACCTGCCATTTACAGCAACGGTGATCAGCCGTTTACCAAAAGAAGCGATCATGCTGCCAATTCATGTCATTATTTTATTAGTGATCATGAAGCCAATCAGCAATCTTTCAATCGCCAAAATCACTGCTGCTAAGTAAAGATCTCTTCCTGAGATCTTTTCTTTTTGCACTCTCAAAGAGAGATTGCTAAAACGATTGTGCATTAATCTTTTAAAAGTTAAAAAACGTGCTATAATAGCAATGATTTGTAAAGGAGTGTATAAATAATGAGTAAAGTTGATATTATTTCCGGCTTCTTAGGTGCTGGTAAAACAACATTAATCAAGAAATTATTAAAAGATTCATCTTTAAAAGATGAACAGGTTGTCTTAATTGAAAATGAATTTGGTGAAATCGGGATCGATGGCGGCTTCATGCGTGATGCTGGCATCCAGGTCAATGAATTATCACAGGGCTGTATCTGCTGCAGCTTAGTTGGTGATTTTGAAAAAGCTTTAAAACAGGTTTTAGATACTTACCATCCTGATCGTATTATTATTGAACCATCAGGCGTTGGTAAACTTTCTGATATTATCGCCGCCGTTGAAGCAGTACACAGTGATGACTTAGAATTAGACGCTTTCTACACTGTCGTTGATGCGAAAAAATGTAAGATGTATCACAAAAACTTTGGTGAATTCTTCAATAACCAGATCGCTAATGCATCAGTTGTCGTCTTATCAAGAACTCAGGATGTTGATGAAGATAAGTTAGCTACTGACTTAGATATCATCCAGGAATTAAATGATCACGCTGCCGTTGTCACTACCCCTTGGGATGAAATCTCTGGTGATGCCATCTTAAAAGCTGCTGAAAACAAGGAATCATTAGAAAAAGCCTTAATGCAGGCAACTGAAGAACACGAAGTAGAAAGTCACCACCACCATCATCACCATCATGACCATGATCACGAACATGAACACCATCATGATCATGACCACGAACATGAAGAAGAACATGAACATCATCATCATCACCATCATGATCACGACCATGATCATAGCGGTGCCGCATTAGAAGATGAAGGTTCAAAAGCTTACTTCGATGAAGAAGATCTCCATGATGCAGATGAAGTCTTCAATAGTATTGGTATTGAAACAGCACATGCTTTCACAAAAGAAGAATTAGAAAGCAAATTACAGACCTTAGAAAACGATGAATCTTTAGGTCATATCTTAAGATCTAAAGGAATCGTCAAAGGCACTGAAGGCAAATGGTATGAATTTGACTTCGTGGCTGGTGATTATGAAATCCGTGAAACATCTCCGGATGTCAACGGTCGTTTATGTGTCATTGGTGAACATATCGATGTGCACAAGATTTATGATTTAATGAAAGGATAATACTATGGATTTTGAAACAAGAATCTATCTCTTCACTGGTTTCCTGGAAAGCGGGAAATCAACCTTCATCAACGATACTGTTGTCAACACCAACTTTTGTGATGGTGAACGCAGTGTCTTAGTGATTTGTGAAGAAGGCGAAGTTGAATATAAAACTTCAGAATTAGAAGATCATGATACTCACTTAGTCTTAGTTGAAGATCAGAGTGAATTAACTTTAGACTTCTGGAATAAAATCCGTGAAGAATACCATCCAACTCAGGTCTTAGTAGAATACAATGGTATGTGGAATACGGATGATTTCATCAACAGCGATAAACCAGCAGGCTGGGAAGTTGTTCAGATTTTAACAACGATTGATGCTTCTAAGTTCACTTATTTCGTCAACAACACAAACATGCGTTCCCTGCTCTATCAGCACTGTTATCGCAGTGATGTGATTATCTTTAACCGTTTCCCAGAAGGTTCTAAGAAATCACCATTCAGAAATAACATTCGTGCGATGAATCAGCAGTGTCAGATTATCTATGAATTACCTGATGGCACAATTGATAATTCTCAGAATGAAGAATTACCATATGACTATAAACCACATGATTTAGATATCCAGGATCATGACTTCGGTGTTTTCTGTTATGACTGTATGGAACATCCAGAACGTTATGACAATAAGCATATCCGTATCAAAGGTAAATTCATCGGTAAAGACAGCGTTCAGGAAAACGGCTTTATCTTAGGTCGTTATGCGATGGTCTGCTGCGAACAGGATACTTCTCTGATCGGTCTGATCTGTATCTCTAAAGAATATCGTGATAAACTGATTCCTGATGAATGGATCATCGTTGAAGGCGATACCCATATTGCATATGATGAAGAATATGGTCAGAACATCGTTTTATTAGATGTCACAAAACTTGAAGGTACAAAACCTTTAGATTATGAATATGTCACTTTTGACTA
>CAMNFQ010000135.1 GCA_946537295.1 uncultured Bacillota bacterium | reverse complement strand
TTGGATCCAAGGCTTTAGGGCTTGTCTTGAAGTGAAAAATACAAGAAGTGCTTGTGAGAAGAAAACAGTATAAGAAGGATTCTTCATGCAGCAGACAACAATCTGTCTTCAACGTTTTGTCTGTCATATTGAACATCCTCATGCATAAAGAAAGAGAAAGCTTTGACACTTTCTCTTTCTACAGGAGAGTTGATCGTTTTCTTAAGCGATCAGTGTATTGTTTTCTCTTTCTTCTTCCTTATCCTTGTTGTTTTATTAAGAAAGTAAGCAAGAGGTCGAATGTTTCAATGATGATCATAGGGACCTAAAGCCGCTGTATGATCTTTATCTCTCCAAATGCGGTAACAACTCTGTTTAGGTCTGTGGTTTCAGACGCAGTTTTTATAATTTCGCTATTTTGCAGTATCTTAATGAATGATTGCTTATCCGTTGACTCTTTTCTTTGCGACCAGCAATACGCCGGCACCTAAGACTAATGCGATACCTGCAGTATGGAAGATCGTAGTACCGATACCACCGGTCGAAGGAAGGACTGTTCCGGCTTCGTTTTCAACTATGATTTCTACAGTACCTGCTGTATCAGTAGTTACAGTGAATGCCATTCTTGCAGGAAGCTTGTTGTAGCCTGCAGGAACGGTCGTCTCTTCAAGATAGTAGGTTCCTAATGCCAGTCCTCTGATGTTGGCGCCATTTTCGCTTTCGATCAGGATCTCTTCATCATTTTCCGCGCTCACATAGTAGCCTGTATCGTCTTTTGCCAGGCTGATCAGATTTCCTCCAGTCGCCGCATCGTACAGTTTGAATCCGGCTCCGGCAAGGAATTCTTTCGTATTGGCATCGACCTTTTTGACCTGAGCGTCATATGTCATGACATCTGTATGGTCCTCAAAGTGCTGATTTGAATATTCGATCTCCCAGGTATTTGAGTTTGCTTCGCGTATGAGCGCATTCTCATTGACAACGGCGCTGTATTCGATCATGATGACATCATTTTCTTTTAATGTGGAGATATAATCAGCTTCGAATACGATCGTGAATCCCCTGTCTGTTGAATCCAATGTATATTTCTCTGAAGGAACATCTTCACCTGCAACTTTGACGGTAATATCGCCTTCGTCATGTTTCAATGTAAGACCAGCAGAGAGAGTATCGGTACCGGAGATCTCATAGTCAGCACCTTTGCCGATCTTGATCTCTGCATCGTAATAAACGGTATCGCCGATATTGACATCGAGCTGAGTATCAGCGTATTCACCAGCTTCCTTGTTCTGTTTTTTATCAATAGTTGTGATGCTGTTCTTCTCTTTGATCTGAACATCGCCTGCCGTATCGATCGAGCAGATCGAACCAAGAGATGTATCGACAAAGTAAAGTCCTTTTTCCGTTACAGGGATCGTTGCGGTTTTTCCAGAGGCCGTTCCATGATCAGCTTCATCTAAGACCAGTTCAGCAGGATCGGCTTTCAATGCGGCATTGATCAAGGAAGCCAGTTCTTTGATCTGATCTTCTCTGTACTTGATGGCGTTTCCGTCTTCATCAGAGACTTTTAAATATGCTTTTCCTTCAATAAACGTGTCAAACTGCAGGCCTGCTTTTATCATGATCTTATATAAGGCATCCTCTGCGCTCCCGGTATAGTAATACGCAATTGCACTGTCTTCACTCAGTTCACCGGCATACGTTGCATCCAGCAGCTTGTAGGCAGTATAGGTCTCGCCATCGACGGCATTTGTGATCGTGATGCCTGTTGTTTCATCAGCAGCGACCTTGCAGGTCATGGAGAAGACCATGAACAAAGCCGTAAAAACGAGTGCTAATTTCTTTAACAGCATTTTCGATTCGATTTTTCTTTTGACTGATAATACTGAAGTAATGATTGGTGGTAAATATTTCCTTTCTGATTTCATAAAGAATCCTCCTGTACCCATATAGTAATAATTCATCTCTATAAAGTTCAGTCTAAAAATAGATTACAAATAGGTAATTATGTTATTTCTTTTGATTATTAAAGTAAAAGAAAAAAGGGCATTCATATTCTGGAAACGCCTTTTTCAATGGACAGATCAGTTTCAAAACAAAGCGTTTTTTTGGTCTAGTGAATGATCAGCCTCAGTTTTTCAAGGATGATATGAATGAATTCTTTCAGATAGTACTGATAATTATAACTGAAACATTGATAATAGAATATCTGAACATTATCATGGCTGTATATGAACTTGTTCACCAGCTCTGTTTTGCTGACTCTTCTTCCATAAATTGCCATTGTTTTTTATGATCAGGCATAGAGAAATCATTCAGTTTCTTCAATTTTTTTCCCGGATAATAAAACATATAAGCCTCTTGTCTATAGTGCATCTTTACCAAATCGTAATTTGGTGTTTGATCAGAAACGTGATTTCGGTCTGTCTTTATAAGACGATTTCAAGAAAGCAGCAAAAAGTACTACAATATAGTTAGTTATAACTAACCAGGAGGATGTATATGTATAAAACAACATTGAAGATCGATGGCATGATGTGCGGGATGTGTGAAGCACATATCAATGATGTCATAAGAAAGAATGTAAAAGACGCAAAGAAGGTCTCTTCTTCCCACAGTAAGGGAATCTCGACATTTGAATCAGAAACCTTACCGGATGAGACAGTATTGAAAAAGGCGATTGCCGAGACGGGTTATGAATTAAAGGATATTTCAGTTGAAGAAGCGCAGAAGAAAAAGTGGGGATTGTTTTAGAAGAACATGAAATATGAAGGCATGCCTTACGGGATGTGGCTTTTGTTTAATACTTCATTTAAGAAAGCTTTGATGACTGTACTTTCTTATCCGAAAGATGAGGCAGAAAAGATCACGCTTGAGGCAAAGGAAGAATATAAAAGGATCATCGCAAAACT
>CAMNFQ010000134.1 GCA_946537295.1 uncultured Bacillota bacterium | reverse complement strand
CTTAATGAATAATAAAAGGTGCCTAAGCACCTTTTTCTAATACAAGACATTCATAGGGTCTTAATGTTACATGAATATCATTGTAGTTATGAAGAAGAACATTGTAGTCCTTTATATCATAAGGGAGGGGATGTTCTTTATTGTTCATATTGCAGACTACAAGGAGTTCTTCATTCTGATAATGTCGTTTATAGACAATAAGCTCAGGATCACTTTCTATAAAGCTTATTTCTCCTTGAGAGATGAGCTTTTTGTCTTTTCTTAACTGAATGAGTTTCTTGTAATAATGAAGAATAGAATCTGGATCTTCTTTGGCATTGTCTACATTTATATCATGATAGTTTTCATTGATGCTGATCCAAGGAGTAGATGAAGTAAATCCAGCATGTTCTTCATTACTCCATTGCATTGGTGTACGACTGTTATCACGTGAGCGACAGGAGAGGATGTGGAGTGCTTCTTCTTTTGTTTTTCCTTCTTCAAGAAGAATCTTGTAGTAGTTGAGACTTTCTACATCACGATAGAAGGAGATATCTGTGAAATGGGCATTGGTCATGCCTATTTCTTCTCCTTGATAGATATAAGGTGTACCTCTCATCATATGAATCAGTGTCGCAAGCATTTTAGCTGATTGTTTAAAATAGCGTGTTTCATCACCAAGGCGAGAGACGATGCGAGGCTGATCGTGATTGCACCAGAATAAGGCATTGGTGCTATTGGTCTTCTGCATTTCTTCCTGCCATGTCTTAAAGAGGGATTGAAGCTGTTTATAATCAGGATCTTTCAATGCCCATTTTTGATTATTGAGATAATCAATCTTAAGATGATGGAAGTTAAAGACCATGGATAACTCTTTTTTAGATGAGTATTTTTGACAATCTTTAATGTTGGTAGAAGACATTTCTCCTACGGTAATCATATTTTCAATGCCAGTATCTCTTACGATTTCTTGAAGATATTCATGGATGTGAGGACCATCGCTATAGAAGCGACGGCCATCACCTTCGTAATCATCCACAAAGATGTCAGGTTTTGAGACGAGATTGATGACATCAAAGCGGAATCCTTTAACGCCTTTGTTTTTCCAGAAGAGAATGATTTTCTTGAGTTCTTCTCTTACTTCAGGGTTATCCCAATTGAGATCAGCCTGTGTTTCATCAAAGAGATGAAGATACCATTTATCTATCTCTTCAACATATTTCCAGGCACTGCCACCAAACTTTGAGAGCCAATTTGTAGGAGCATTCTTAGATGATCTGAAGATATAGTAATCCTGATATTTCTTATCATTCATCAATGCTTTCTTGAACCAAGGATGGGAAGTAGAGGTATGGTTGAAGACCATATCCAACATGATACCAATACCACGTTTATCTGCTTCTCTGATAAGTTCTTCTACATCTTCCATTGTCCCAAAATCGGGATTTATTTTTTTATAGTCGGCTATATCATAGCCATTATCGTTCATTGGTGACACGAAGAATGGTGTCGACCAGATGTAATCAATACCAAGATCTTTAAGATAATCAAGTTTCTTGATGATGCCTTGAATATCTCCTATACCGTCATGATTGGTATCATAAAAAGATTTTGGATAAATCTGATAAATGACTTTATCTTTAAAATCATTCATAAAAAACCTCCTACTTCATTGAAATAATTGTTGTTTCGTTAGCGAAAGCATCTCCTTGTTCATTTAAGGCCATGTCTTTAGATAAACCAGGATCGGTAATGATGACCATGACACAATCACGATGATTAGCTTTCTTGATTGCTTCTTTACTAAATCTTAATAATGGCTGACCAGCTTTTACTTGATCATCGACACGAACGAGTGTTTCGAATCCTTCTTTGTTCATGTAGACAGTATCTAATCCAACATGGATAAGCAGTTCAGCACCATTTTCTAATGTTAACCCGACAGCATGTCCAGTATCTTCCATCACTACAGCAACTTTAGCGTTGCATGGTGCGACAATTTCTTCTGTTTCTGGTTCAATGGCTACACCTGGACCCATAAGGCCTGCTGAGAAGACGCCGTCGTTGACATCTTTAAGAGAAATGATTTTACCGTTGACTACACTTTTAACAGTAACTGGAGTAGCCGCAGTAACAAATGGTTTTTCTTCTTTACCAGGTACAACATTGTCATCTAATTCAGCGACAAAGCCACGCTGTGATTCGGTAAGCTGTCTTTGTCCAACAATGCTGACAAGGGCAATTGGAATAACAATAGCGATAAGCATACATAAAGCGAAACTTAGAATATATGGTGTCTGGATAGAAAGGATACCAGGAAGACCACCAACACCGATCGTATTGGCTGTTGTATTAGTAGCTGTACATACAATACCAGCAATACCTGATCCGATCATTCCACATACGAATGGAAATTTATATTTTAAGTTTACCCCAAACATAGCAGGTTCAGTAACCCCTAAATAACAAGAGATAGCTGATGGAATATTGACTTCCTGAGCACGGACATTACGTTTTTGAAGAAGAATCATTCCTACAACAGCAGACCCCTGAGCAATATTTGATAAGGCAATCATCGGCCAAAGTCCAGTACCGCCAAAGTCTGCAGCAAGCTGAGTATCAATAGCGTTTGACATATGATGAAGCCCTGTGATAACAAGAGGTGCATAGAATGTACCAAAGATAGCACCGAAGACAACTCTAAATGATCCTGTAATACCAGCATAGATGACTTTAGAAATAACACTACCAATCTGCCATCCGATTGGACCAAGGATAAAGTGAGCAGCGATGACTGATAATAATAAAGAGAAGAACGGTACAAAAATCATCGATACAACTGAAGGGATGATTTTTTTAAAGAAACGTTCAAGATAGACAAGAGATAATGCGGCAAAAATAGCAGGAATAACCTGAGCCTGATAACCGATCATATTGACTTTCATAAAACCAAAGTTCCAGAATGGAATCTTATCAGCACCAGCAACACCGTAGGCATT
>CAMNFQ010000133.1 GCA_946537295.1 uncultured Bacillota bacterium | reverse complement strand
CTGACCTGTCAGCGTCGTACCGATCTCACCACCAAAGATGATGGTCGCTGCCTGATTTAAGGAAATGATGTGTGCATTAACAAAACCGATCGTCATGACGGTCGTTGCACCTGAAGAATTGATCGCAATTGTTGCAGCTGCACCGATCAGAACACCGATTATCTTATTATTTGATACTTTGGCCAGCAGTTCTTTCAGTTTATCGGAACACACTGCTTCCAGGTTGCTGGACATGATATCACAACCCGTAAGAAAAATGCCTATGCCGGCCATCAGTTGCAGTACTTCAAGTAAGACGTTGGTTTTTTCCAAAATATTACTCCTATATAAAAACTATATCAAAAATATATTTTCTATTTTAATTATATTATTTCTATTCTTTATAGATCTGAGCTAAACCGCCATGACTGGTCTCACGATATTTTTCACTCATATCCTTACCGGTCTGATACATTGTCGCGATAACTTCATCGAAAGATATTTTTCTTGTTTTGTATAGCAAGCGTGATAAAGTAACAGAACTGATAGCCCTCATGGCTGCTACTGCATTTCTTTCAATACATGGGATCTGTACCAATCCTTTGACTGGGTCACATGTTAATCCAAGGTTATGTTCCATGGCTATTTCGGCCGCATATTCTATTTCGTCCAGACTTAAGCCATACAGATGAGCCATTCCTCCGGCTGCCATTGAACAGGCCGATCCGATCTCAGCCTGACAACCGCATTCTGCTCCAGATATCGAGGCGTTCGTTCTAATGACATTACCAATAATTCCTGCTACAGCCAAAGCATCGATTATCTCTTCATCAGGAAAACCTTTATCCACATGCATATAATACATGATCGATGGGATTACTCCTGCGGCTCCACAGGTTGGTGCTGTAACCACAATGTTCTCACAGGCATTCTCTTCGCTTACCGCATAGGCATAGGAAGCGATCTTACGATTCATCGTCATGCTGGAACTCTCGTTATAACATCTGCTTTCACTCAATATCTTAGCCTTACGGCTTATATTTAATCCGCCAGGCAGAACACCTTCAGCACTGAGTCCTCTTTCAACAGTATCTCTCATAGCCTTCCAGATATCTTTAAGATATTCTTTCAGCTCATTTCCTTCCCGTTCATAGATAAAATCAATCAGTGTTTTATTATTCTTTTTACAGGTCTCTATGATCTCAGTCAGATTCTTCTCCTGGTAGACTTCTTTCTCATCATCAGAGTTTTCTCCTTCGATCACGATAGATCCACCACCAATAGAAAAGATCCTGTTTTCTCCTATCAGTTCATTATTCTTATATGCCTTAAAAAGCATGGTATTAGGATGAGGCAGATCGCTTTCTTCTTTATTAAAAAGAACGTTACAGTCAGGTATCACATTTCTGATAGCCTTGGCTGTACCATGTCCTTCACCGGTAAAAGCCAGTGAACCATAAAGTGTCACTTCAAATCTGTCTGCTTCCTTGTAACGTCCTGACATGATCCTTGCGGCATTATAAGGACCGACGGTATGTGAGCTGGAAGGACCGTTTCCGATCTTATATACACTCTTTATACTTTTCATAGATATCTCTATATCTTAATTATATCTTTTAACGGTGTTTTCTTTTCCACTCTTTTATGGCTTCTAGTCTTTCCTTTATTCTTTCTTCCAGACCCTGATTGACTGGCTGGTAGTATTCTCTTCCCTTAAGTGATTCCGGTAAACATTCCATATTAGTCAGTTTGTCTTCGCTGTCGTGGGCATATTGATAACCCTTGCCATAACCAAGATCCTTCATCAGCCTGGTCTCGGCGTTTCTGATAACTAATGGAACAGGCTCATCCAGCATGTTTGCAGCATCACTTCTTGCGCTCATATAAGCTACATCTATTGCGTTGGATTTTGGTGCAACCGACATATAGATTACCGCTTCAGCTAAAGCATCGGTACATTCTGGCATCCCAATATAATGACAGGCTTCGTATGCTGAAACCGCAAGCTGTAAAGCCCTGGGATCAGCCAAACCGACATCTTCTGAAGCAAAGCGGATTACTCTTCTGGCAACATAGAGCGGATCTTCTCCTGCCTCCAACATTCTTGCGAGCCAATAGACGGCGGCATCAGGATCAGAATTACGCATCGATTTATGTAAGGCAGAGATGATGTTGTAATGTTCTTCGCCTTTCTTATCATAGAGTAATGATTTCTTGGAAGTTATATCTTCAATTATCTGGGAATCTACAGTAATTGTATCTTCAACGATGTTTCCATTCAGAACAGCCATCTCTAATGTTGAAAGAGCCATTCTGGCATCACCATTAGAAAAGTTAGCTATAAAATAGAGATCCTGATCTGATATTTCGATCTTTTGCGAATTAAAAGCTCTAGGATCATTAATGGCTTTTTTAAGTAAGACAACGATATCATCAGCGCTTAACTGTTTTAAGACAAAAACTTTACATCTGGATAAAAGCGCACCATTTACTTCAAAAGAAGGATTCTCGGTAGTAGCACCGATCAGGATGATCGCTCCTTTTTCCACAAACGGCAGAAAGGCATCCTGCTGTGCTTTATTAAAACGATGTATTTCATCTACAAAAACGATCGTCTTATTTCCGCTTATGCTTTCTTCTTCTGCCTTCTTCATTACTTCTCTGATCTCTTTAATGCCGCTTGTGACAGCAGAAAAGTTTATGAAAGATGCCTTGGTCTTTCTGGCGATAACACTGGCTAAAGTAGTCTTTCCAACCCCTGGAGGACCCCAGAAGATCATAGAAGGTATACGATCATTCTCAATGATCTTCCTTAAGACTTTTCCTTCACCGATCAGATGTTGTTGGCCCACGATATCATCAAGATCCTCGGGTCTCAATCTGGCAGCTAACGGTTCATTCATTTCGTTTGTAAAAAGTGACTGTTGGTACATATTTGTTCCAATATCAATTATATCATTTACTTGAAAATATATCTTGTATCACTTTTAATACCTCAATTT
>CAMNFQ010000132.1 GCA_946537295.1 uncultured Bacillota bacterium | reverse complement strand
AAAATGCAGATCCGGAATCTTAAACCAGGTACTTTTGAAGAATGGAAACAGGTCTTGCGTGATAAAGGTGTTTCACCAAATCAGATAAAACCGGTCACAGTTCTCGACAACAAGGAAAAAGAAGATTTCTTCTTCAGTCATCTGATTTAAAACAGAACAAATCAATTAAAAAGTCCTGGCGACATAATCAGGACTTTCATTTTAAATAAAAGCTTATTATGAAATACTTATAATATTGCTTTTTCCTGGTAAAGCAGGTCATCAGCTTCTTTTAAAGCACCAAGGAAGCTTTCGTAGGTATTGTTATATGAACTATATCCAATTGAAGCACTGAGATTAAAACGGTGCTTTTTATTTTCGATTTCTAATTCTTTGATGAGTTTAGCTTTAAGTTCTTCGACACCTTTTTCATTTTCAGTTCTCATAATAATGATGAATTCATCACCACCATATCTGGCGATAAATGGTCTCGAATTATCTTCCTGACAAGCTCGTTTGATAGCTTCTGCAGCTGAGATGATAGCTCTATCACCTTCAATATGTCCATAGACATCGTTGATACTTTTGAATTTGTCCAGATCGATCATCATGACATAATGTTTAAGATCATCATTTCTGGTCAGGTCATGTATGATATATTTCTTAAGCTGTGCACGATTGTTTAGTCCTGTTAATGGATCTTGTGAGATCAAAGAATCAAGTGAATTGATATAGAAATAGATCATCATGATGGTGCAACCAAAACAGAACATTGGTGCATTGAAGAAGTAAAACTGAACGATTCCGAAAAAGACGATCGATAATGGATAGGCTGCATAAAGAAGATATTGTGAACGATATGCATAGTTATCTTTCTTGAATGCCCGATAGATGGAATGGGCTGCTGTTACCAGGATATATATGATCGGAACAGCCAGGAAGCTGATCGAATAGACGACTGTTGTATTGAGATTGGCATCAATAACCAGATCAGAGAAAAAGACAAACAGGATCAGCGATATTGTGATCGATATGACTGCCGGGATATAGCAGATGAAACGATGCTTCTTTGTCTGCAGATAAAAAGATCCTTCCAGCATCTCGATATATACGAACCAGTAGAATGCCAGCATATGCATGACAAAAGAATTAAAGAAGTTAGCTATTGATGAAGTTAAACGGGTATGTGGAAGATAACCGTTAAGGATCATTACATAGTAGATGTCAGTAGTAAAGTACAGGATATGAAACATCAATACGTTATCAAACATCGTCTGCTTACTCTGACGGTCAACAGATCTGAGATCTCTTAAAAGGATCATCAGGAAGATAATAATGCAGACGATATTGGATTCAACATAAAAAAATGTATAATTCAGCTCCATACAATATGATTTTACCATCGTCTTAATAAATTACATAAGAAGATAAGATAATTATTGTTTTATAATAATGATGTGGAGAAGTTTGTAGAGGTAGAAAAAAGTTCTTTTAAGAAGAAACTTTTTTATGGTATTCTTCTGGTCGTTTTTGGCATTTCAATAAACATGGCCGGAAGACAAATCGCAGGTGCATTGAACCTGCCGATTTTTCTTGACTGTATAGGAACTCTATTGGTATCAATAATCGGTGGTTATCTGCCTGGTGTTATTACCGGCTTCCTTTCAAATATCATCAGTGGTCTTTTCAACCACGATAATGTCTATTATGCGGTACTTAATGTATCGATTGCTTTGGTTGGAGCATACTTTGCCAACAAGGGCTATTATGAAAAATATCTTAAATCACTGATAACAGTTTTCCCGCTTTCTTTTGTGGGTGGCGTTATCGGTTCACTAATAACATATCTGATCTACAGTTTTGATTTTGGGGAAGGTATTTCCCATCAGCTGGCTGAAGCAATCTATAATTCCGGTCTGAACAATATCTTTTTAGCGCAGTTAAGTGCTGATATATTGATCGATCTGGCTGATAAATTTGTAACGGTAACGATTGTCTTTCTGGCATATCGCTTCATATCAGGATACATCAAGGAAGATCTCAAGTTCATTGTCTGGGATAAGAACACGATCGCTGAACAGAAGCAGAGAGAAAAGGGTCTTTCCCACATCATGTCTTTGCGTTCCAAGATGCTGCTGGTAATTGGTACGGCTGTTGGCTTTATTGCCTTAGTAACGATCGGCATAAGTTTTATTCTTTATAACCGTTCCAGCAAAGAGGAATATGAAAAGCTTGGTGAAGGTGTCGCTACACTGGTGTCGACGGTTGTTGATGGCGATAGAGTAGAAGAATACCTTAATAAAGGTGAAACTGCAGAAGGATACCTGCAGGTCGAAGAAGAACTGGAAAGCATCAGAGATACTTCTGATGAGATCCTTTATATATATGTCTATAAGATTGAAAAAGATGGATGTCATGTCGTATTTGATCTTGATACTGACGATGTCAAGGGATCAGATCCGGGTGAGATCATTGAATTTGATGAAGCATTTGAGCCATATCTTGATTCATTATTAAAGGGTGAAAAGATTGAACCGATCGTTTCCAATGAAACATTTGGCTGGCTTTTGACAATGTACGAACCAATCAAAAACTCTGCCGGTCAGACTGTAGCATATGGTTGTGTCGATATCTCCATGCAAAGAGTAATGCTTAACGAAGTAAGCTATCTGACCAAGATCGTCACATTATTTGTAGGATTCTTCTTAACGATGGTTGTCATTGGCTTATGGCTGGCAGAATACAGTCTGATCTTGCCAATCAACTCAATGGCAAGTTCAGCCAGGGATTTTGCCTACAACATTGATGAAGATCGTAATAAATCAGCAGAGAAATTCAAGAAGCTGCATATCCATACAGGAGATGAGATCGAGAATCTGTATGATTCCTTCTCAATGACGATCGAAGAAACAGTTGAATATATCGCCAATATCCAGAGACAGAATGCTCTGATCACCAAAATGCAGAACGGTCTTATCATGGTCTTGGCTGATATGGTTGAATCAA
>CAMNFQ010000131.1 GCA_946537295.1 uncultured Bacillota bacterium | reverse complement strand
GAGCATCAGCCTGAACTAAGACAGATCGTTATCGCCAAAGAAACAAAAAGAACAATATATGAATAAAATAATCACTTGTTTTTCAGCCTGGAGCTAATCCTGAAAGGGAAGATGCTCAGGGCTATTTTATATATAGAAATATAGATTAACGATGAGCATCGTCCCAGACTTTTATAGATGCCGCAGAACAGGCAGCTGCTTCGTCGCCACTGGTTCCATTGCAAATAGTCTCAATATTTTCAGGAGTACATACACCTAAGTAATAATTGTAATAGTCTAAATACGTCTGATTAGAATTAAGTTCTTCTTCACTGACAAATAAATCTTCCTGATTATTTTCTTCGGCCTGCTGTTGAGTTAATTCCTTAAATTCTTCTTCACTTACATCAACCTGAATAATGTGATTGTCAGAACCGTAAATATCAGCATAAGAACCGGCATTAGTAGGATTATCAGGTTCATAACGATAGAAATAATGATTTCCTGTATTAGATAAGTCAACTGGTAAAATTCTTACATTGTTTCCTTGAATACCGCCATGTAATGCCATGCCATTACCTAAATAAACTGCAATATGGTCTTGGTCATAAGCGATAATATCACCAGGTCTTGCATCTGCTTCAGAAATTGGTGTTTCACATCTTTCATCATAACCAGATAAGCCCATGTATTCAGTAATAAATCTTTTTTCAATCGCACCACATACACCAGATGTGTTCTCTGTGTACCATTGAGCTAAAGATACAATATCACTTGAATAATCCAATTGATTAGTGGTTGTTTTACCATCGTTGGTGTTTTCAGCAGGTTTAGTTGTAATTGTCTGATTGTTATTCTGGTTCTTTTGAGAAGTTTTTCTTTCAGCTTGAGCTGCTTTTTCCTGCTCAATCTGTTTGTCGTCTCCAACATAAACAGTCTTGTTTGATTCAACTTTCTCACCAGTATCGGCCTTTACATAAGAAACTTTAACATCATACGTTCCAGGTTTAGAATAATCGATATTACCTGTAATAGTAACTTCTTCCTTGTTAGGAGTAACAAGTTTCGCGTCTTTATAGTCCTTGTTTAAGTAGATATAGTCATCATGAGTATTCAAATCAACTACTACTTCACTAGGAACTACCTTTTCAGGAGTCTCAGTTTCAGTTTTTGCGGTTTCAGAAGTCTTGTTGCTTGCTGCAACAGGCAAGTCTTCCTTCTTCTTTTGACAACCTGTAAGCATAACGATTAACAGTAATAAACAAATTGATGCCAATTTAGTGAAGTTCTTGTTATCTTCGCCACTCTTTTTAGCCTTTATACCTTTGACTAAAAAAACAATAAAGCCAATAAAAGCTATAAGATACAAGAACGCAAATATAGTTGAAATCATTTTTATTTCCTCCCTTGTATAGTTTTTATTATAGTTAGTTTTCTTCCTTTAAGAAAATCATATAGTCATCATAATGAAATTGCTTAACAAGTCTGTCGACAACCGGTTCTTCTAATTCTGTATACATATAGTAAGTTTGACCTTCATCGATTAAATGTTCGATTTTGTCTCTGAGGGCATGGAACTGGTCTTGAAAGAAATCGCTGTCGAGCATTACACCTTTCTTGAAACGTTCAGCTCTCTTTTTTGTTTAATACGACGATGTCCAAAAATTTACCCCACTTGAAATAAATTATAGTATATAATGAGTCTTGCGAAGGATAGTTATGGCATCGGACAAGAAGGATAGAATCTATATTGCAATCGACCTGAAGTCTTACTACGCTTCCGTAGAGTGCGTAGAACGGGGGCTTGATCCTATGACCACTGATCTTGTGGTGGCTGACATCGAAAGAACGAAAGGTACGATATGTCTGGCGGTATCTGTTTCCCTTAAGAAAAAGGGCGTGAAAAACAGATGCCGGCTTTTTGAAATACCTTCCTATCTTGATGGAACCTATATCATTGCCGTACCAAGGATGCAGCTATATATGGAGAAATCAGCCGAGATATATGGCATCTATCTGCGCTTCTTTTCGCATGAAGATATCCATGTCTACTCCGTGGATGAATGTTTTATCGATATTACGGATTATCTAAAGTATTACGGTAAACCCCCGATCGAGATCGCGAAGATGATCATGGAAGCTGTATCGGAGCAGACCAGGATCCCTTCAACAGCCGGAATAGGGACAAACCTCTATCTTTCCAAGATCGCCATGGATATCATCGCCAAGCATAACAAGGAAAGAATAGGCTATCTCAATGAAGAGCTGTACAGAGAAAAGCTCTGGCAGCATCTTCCTTTGACCGACTTCTGGCAAATCGGTCCGGGAACAGAGAGACGTTTGGCCAACATTGGTCTTTATACCCTGAAGGATGTTGCCTATGCCGATCAGTATCTTTTAAAAAAGACTTTTGGCATAAATGGGGAACTACTCTACGACCATGCCTGGGGAAGGGAGCCTGTACTTATGAAACATATCCACTCCTATACCTCCAAAGGCCATTCTTTGTCCAATGGTCAGGTCTTGCCTCGTGCCTACAGCTACGAGGAAGGCTTGTTAGCAATAAAGGAACAAAGTGAAGTATTGTGCCTTGATATGTCGGACAAGGGATTAGTAACCGATCTGATCACCATGTGGATAGGATATGAAGGAAAGGAGCATTATGGCAATGCCGGCAGTATCCGCCTCAATATCAGAAGCAATTCCTATTCCTACATCCTTGAACACGTCGAAGCGCTCTATGAAAGGATATGCAACCCTGAAATGAAGGTAAGAAGACTGGGTGTCTGCTTTTGCAATGTCGTACCGGAAGAAATGGAATATCTTGATCTTTTTACCGATTATGATGAAGTACTTAAAGAAAGAAAACTGCAGAAATCGATCAATTCGATCAAGAAAAGGTTTGGTGACAATGCGATCCTGAAGGCCATGAATCTGTTGGATGCCGGTCGAACGATCGAAAGAAACATGCAGGTAGGCGGCCACAAGGCCAATGGCGATGATTCAAAATATGATAAACCGCTGAGAAAGGGCAGATAAGATGGAAAGCACCTGGACCTATGGCCATATGCCACTCAATCAAAGAGCCAAGATCTTCACACCTT
>CAMNFQ010000130.1 GCA_946537295.1 uncultured Bacillota bacterium | reverse complement strand
CCCTGTGTCTTTACTGGGTGTTTAACATTTGCAATAAATGCAAAGCCGAAACGCTTGAAGATTTAAAAGTTCCACCCGCAAATAGATTGGAAGCATTAAAAGGAGAACGATTGGGACAGCACAGCGTCCGTATTAATGATCAATTCAGGATCTGTTTTGTATTTAAAGAAGGTGATTTCTATGATGTGGAAATTACCGATTATCACTAGAGGAGAATAAAAGAATGGTTAAAAGAATTGAAACACCGAAAATCAGCGAAATACTGTATGAAGAGTTCATGGAACCATATAATCTTTCCGCATATAAACTGGATCTCTGATCCTTGATATCGATCTTGAAGGCATGGGCATCACTCTTCCTGAAGCAACAGCTGACAAGATCAGAACCTTCTATGCAGGACACAACTATTCCGACAAGAATGTCGAATACCTGCAGATGGTCGTTTCTTCAGAGAAGAAAACTGCAAGCATCCGGGTATCGAGCCTTTCACCGTTTGACATCGTCTATAAGGATGTTGACAGGACGAAACCTTCAACGCCTTCCTATACTCCGCCAAAGACGGGGGATAAGTAGGAAATAAGATTTATTACAAGAGACTGATGAGCGTTGCTTATCAGTCTTTTTGTATGGGAAATTGCGGATATGGATTGTTGATGACTTTGATGGCATTGCATTTTGCCAGGAATTCAAAAAAAAGAAACACTCCTGATAGATAAAGCACTTTCTTTTAAAAAAATACAACAAAAGAAAAAGCAGATTCGATTTTATTGAGATATAAATATGTAATTTAGGGTTAAAATGTTATATGGGACATTTTCAGTTTTTTTAAAAAACTGCATAAAAGGTGTCCAATAGAGTATAAATGAGCAGATCGTTTAAATCGGGGTTGTATCACTTATCCCGATGATCAGAAAACAATCGCTTTTTTGAAAAACAGGCAGTAGAAAGAGGAGTCATTATGAGCAAGAGAACTAAAAAGTTTGTCTCAATCATTCTTATGATCATGATGCTTTGTTGTGTTCCTCAGGCAAGGATCATGGCAGAGGAAGAAGGCGATCAGACAAACATTGATGATGTTACTGAGGTCGCGCCAGATAATTCAGCAGATGATGCTGTGGACAATGCTGATCAGGAACCGGAAGCAGAAGAGACTGCACCGGAGGAAAACACGGTTGTAGAAATTCAGCCGGTCGAGAACAATGAAAACGAAACAGTTCAGGAAAATGCAGATACAGTTCCTGAAGAGGCTGTTGATGAACAGGCCGAAGAAGAAGTAAAACCTGCCGAAGAAACCACTGATCAATCCACTGATGAAGCTGTAGCATCTGATGAAGTCGGCGAAGAAGAACTTGTCGTTGAAGAAGACAGTTCTTTGGAAACTGAAACAGATGATCTGCCAGAAACAGAGACCAAAGAGACAATGGTCGGCATGAAATTAATGAACACAAAGAATGCTGTTCTTTTGGGTGATGCAAATGATGCTTCAAAGAACGAAACATCCGAAATACCACCTTATGTTGTGATAGTTGAAATGCCTAAAGAAGGCGAAATAGCGGACTCCCCTGATGTTGAAGAAAAATATGGCAGAGATGATAATATATCAGTATCATCGGCCTGGACTGCGTCAATTGAAAATGCAAAATTGGCACAGGAATATTTCGCAGGTGATTTATCTAAAGAGTTTGAAGCTTTTACAGGCGTATTCCAGGCAGAGACAACATATTATGGAATTGCGATTGCACATTTTGATGAAGGTGACAAGGCAAGTGCAGACCGTGTCAGCATAGAAAAAACAGAGCGCATTGAACAAGTTGGAAATGCAATCGTAGTTGAAGCCAGCAATACAGTCGTTCTTATATTCTCTGTGACGATTGAAAAGATGCAATATATACAGATCAATGTCATCTTTGGAGATAAGCATGTGGAATATGCAAAAAAGGCTGCAACATACTTTGGAGATACAAAAGTGACGAGGTCAGGGTCTACACTTTCTTATTCTGTACCAAAGGGAAGCAAACGTTATCCAGAAGCCTTGGCTCCAATAAGAAGCGCATTATTCGATATGAAAGAAATCCGTTCTGGTGATGAAGAGATTTATGTTATGAACTTCATGAATCTGAAACCTGTAGATCAGTATAGCAGTGCTAAAGCATATAATACCGATTATGACGAAATCGAATCTAATGAAACACAGAATGAAGATCTGACCGTTTATATATCCTGGCTTAAACCGACAAACCTTGTTGTGGATATTGAGCCTTTGATTTGTGGAACTGAGGTCTCTTTTGATAAGGACAATGCAGAGTCATCGCCACTTCCTGGTTTGTCAATCGTAAGTGGGGAAGGTGAAGTGCCTGAAAACCATTACGGTCACTTTTGGGTAGCTGAAGGTGAAACTGAGCCTTTCATCGGCCCGGTCGTTGGTGGAAATAAATATATAGCTCATTGTGATATCTACCCGAAATTCGGATATTATATTAACTCAATTAGCTGTAAAACCGGAACGTTGCTTCCAAATTTAGAGGTAGAGTCTGGAGAATTGATGATATTAGTCGAAGCAGAACATGACTGGGAAAGCCAAAAAATCATCGAACCAAGTATTGAAGGTGCAAACGGAAAAGAAGCAGTCAAATGCAGACATGACTTAACGTTCAGGTATTATGTTGAATCCGGTAACGGAAGCTCATGGACGAAAGGTTCTTCTTCAGATCTGTCATTTGTATTCAAGAGAAGCGTTGATGACAAAGGAACGTACGATGTGTTCTTTAAAGAAGGTGGCATCGTCAAAGTTGATGACAAGGAGATCTCTTCTGATAAGTATGAAGCAGAAAAAGGCAGTTTGAAACTTTCGTTAAAGAAGGATTATCTTGAGACGCTTTCCGAAGGTTCACATAAAGTGACAGTTGTCTTCAATGATGAAGTTCCTGATAAGGGAAGCAGTTATATTTCAGCGAACTTTACCATCTTAAAGAAGAGCGATGGTGGCAGTAACAGCAGAAGCAGCTCTACTGTTAAGTATCACGCTCCGAAAACAGGTATTGAATAGCTGATAGGCAATACAAATAAGGAACGATTTAAAACATGAGAGGCTGATGAGTGTGGCTTATCAGCCTTTTTGTATGGTGAAATATTATAATGA
>CAMNFQ010000129.1 GCA_946537295.1 uncultured Bacillota bacterium | reverse complement strand
TAAACATGAAAAAGAAATCCAGAATTGAAATAATCGATATCGCCAAGGCAATTACTATTTTTCTGGTAATTATGGGACATAGCGGATCTAATTTGGATACGACCATGTTCAGAAGAGTTATCTATAGTTTTCATATGCCTTTGTTTTTCTATCTGGCGGGTTTGTCGATAAAACCGCGTATTCTTAAAGGCATGACAGAATGGATTCAGTTCTTACGTAAGAATATATTGGCTCTGGTCTTTCCTTACTTTATCTGGGGTCTGATCTTTGGTCCGTTTTCGTTTGAGAATATTCTGAAACTGCTCTATGGATCATGGAATGCGATCGCATCAACCGGAACATTATCTTCCTTGTGGTATCTGGTCTGTCTTTTTGTGGCGAGAATCTATGTACAGCTGATCTTTAATCTTTTGGAAGAAAAGAAAAATAAAGAATATCTTTATCTGTTCTGCATCGTTTTAATGTTTGTGATAGGCTTTATGATCCCCTTTAGAGAAAATGGCTATCCATGGTGTTTTGATGTAGCCTTTGTAGCTTCAGCTTTCATTCTTTTAGGAGTAGTCAGCCGTACAGGAATCATCATTCTCTCTCAACAGAAACTATCTATCCTGTTTGTGTTACTGGCTGTAATGGTCGTGGTATTCAGTTTTGGCACAATATTTAAAGGCGATGATCTTCCATTAATGTTGATGTGTTCTGGAAAATACAATGATGTCTTTCTGTTCTTATTGGATGCATTCAGTGGCAGTATGATCGTTATGCTCATTTCAATGATCATCTCGCTATTATCAAGAGAATCACAAAGGCCGTTTTCAACTTCACTGATCACTTATATCGGAACACATACGATGGGAATCTTCCTGTTACATAAGAATATCCTGCAACAGCTTATGGTTCCACTTATTTCACAGTTTATAAGCAATAAGCTGTTGTTGTCTTTTGTTGCTTCAGCAATCGTGCTGATTATCGTCCTGTTATTGTGTGGAGTGATCGAAAAATATATTCCACAGCTACTTGGTCAGTTCCCGCCATATGAATATGGTGATAAAGATACAAATAAGTAGATCTTTATTTTGTTTGACGACATTTTTTCTCTTTTCTAGAATAAAAGTAAAAGGAATATCTTATGAAAAAACAAACTATAGCTAAACGAGGTACGGTGTTACTGATACTGTTAGTGATATTGCTGGCAGTAAGTGGCTGTACTTCAACACCAAAGCCTGAAGAACCTGCTCAAAGCGATGAGCCGGTGGAAACGGGAAACCTGGATAATGGTAGTCCTTGGGTAGATTATGATCTGACGGAAAATATTGCACAGGTTAAAGAAAGACCAGCTGATGCAAAAGATGATCTGTATCTCTATGCCAACTATGATTGGTTAAAGAAAGCAACAATTCGTCCAGGCTTCAGATCTGAGGGTACTTTCAATACCGTAAGTGATGAGATCCGTAATATGAGTATGGAAGTACTGAAAGATAAAAGTCTTGAAAGTGAAGATGCTAAAATGGTTCAGAGTTTCTATAATGCCTGGCTGGATTGGGATGCACGAAATGCTTTAGGTGTTGAACCTGTTGCGAAAATAATTGACAGAATTAAAGCAGTCAAGGACCTGGATGGACTTTCAGCACTTTTATGTGAAAAATATCTAGGCGTTGAACACTTTGCTCAATTTTCATCCAGTACAGGTATAAATGATCCGGAAACCTATCTGTACGGAATTGGTCCGATGGGACTATTCTTAAGTGATTCGGCTGAATATAGTAATCGTACTGAATATGGCGAGCGCAGAGAAGCAGCGTATCGTACAGCAGCTGAAAAGATGATGGCTAAATTTGGCTACAGCAAAGAGGAAACAAATAAGATGATGGATTCTGCTTTGGCACTGGAAGGTGATCTTGCAACATCTATCATGACTTCTGCTGAATCAATGGCACCAGATAGCATTCAACGAATGAATAATGAAATGAGCCTGGAAGAAGCTTATGCTTTGTGCAAGAACTATCCGCTTAAAGCTATTACAGAAGCCTGGGGTTATGGACATGCTGAAAGATGTCTGGTAACTCAACCGGAATTCCTGAAAAAACTTGATACATTATATACCCAGGATCGTCTGGAAGATATGAAAAACTATATGATCCTTTGTGCAGCATTGGATAATATGTCTAATCTTGATAGAGAAAGTTACGAGATCTATGTCGAGAGAAACAATGCGATAAATGGTAGTACTGGTATGCAACCAGATGAGGAAGTCGGCTTTGATCTGGTAAGAAGTTCTCTTACAACACCAATGGATAGAGCCTTCCTTGACAAGTATGATTCTACCAAGATCAAAGAAGATATTACCAACATCTGTATAGAAGTTGTTGTATACTACAGAGAGATGCTGAAAGAAGAGGATTGGCTCTCTGCTCAGACACGTGAAAAGGCCATTGAAAAACTGGATAACTTAACTATCAATGCCGTGTATCCGGAAAAGTGGAGAGACTACAGTGGTCTTTCACTTGATGGACTTGGCTATTATGATTGCATAGATGCTATAGGCAAATTTGAAAGGGACTATAACATCAGCAAGCTGAACAAGAAAGACGATCATGAACTCTGGAGTTTCGATATTCTGGAAACCAACGCATACTATAATCCGATGGAGAATTCAATCAATATTATTCGTGGTATTCTGGGAGATGCCTTCTATCGTGAAGATATGAGCAAGGAAGAATTGTATGCCGGAGTAGGATCAATTATCGGACATGAGATCTCACACGCTTTTGATACAACCGGTGCTCAGTTTGATGCAACAGGTAAGTTAAGTAACTGGTGGACTGAAGACGACTATAAAGCCTTCCAGGCCAGAGCACAGAGACTGATCGACTACTACAATACCATGACCGCGTTTGATAGTTATCAGGTTCAAGGCAATAATATACAGAAAGAAGCTATCGCTGATATGGCTGGTCTTAAATGTATGTTGGGATTACTTTCTAAACAGGAGAATCCGGATTATCGTGTCTTCTTTGAAAACTTTGCGAAGGTCTGGGCCCGTATCAATACTAGAGAATATGAATATATCTGTCTGATGCAGGATTCACATCCACTTCATTATCTGCGCACAAACGCTACTGTTCAGCAGTTCGAAGAATTCCACCAAGCCTTTGATATTAAAGAAGGCGATGGCATGTATCTTTCTCCTGAGAATCGTATACCTGTGTGGTAAAAACATCTGACAATACAAATACAGAATAACAGTA
>CAMNFQ010000128.1 GCA_946537295.1 uncultured Bacillota bacterium | reverse complement strand
CCAGACGTTTTCAGTATTGATCTGTTCATTGGAACTATACCATGGACTTGGAAGTCTGCCAGTAAAATCAGAGTCACCACATAATACATCACATATGCCTTGTCCTTCAGAACCTGGTAAATAGCACATTACAATACCATCCCAATCTGAAGAGTATTTATCAATATAGACATTTCTTCCGGCAACAATCAGCGTGACGATTGGTTTGTTTAATGACTTTGCTTTTTCGATTGCTTCTTTATTGTTTTCCAGTCCCAGGTCACCACAAAGATCGATATCTTCCGCATCACCATGCCATTCCGCATAAGCTTTTTCACCAACTGCCAACACGATAACATCGGCCTTAGTAGCGTCTTCCTCGTTTTCAATCAGTGTGATTCCATAGTCTTTTGCTTTTTCTTTAAATCCTTCTTTAATAGTTGTGACACCTGGAATGTCTTTAAGATTGCTCTGATTCCAATCCATCGTCCAGCCACCGCATTGCGCAACACAATCATCAGCAGCAGGCCCCATGATATAGATTGATGTTCCCTGTTTAAGTGGAAGGATATCATTTTCATTTTTGATCAGGACCAGACTTTCTTCAACGGCTTTTTCGCCAAGCTCACGGTATTGCTTTGATCCTGTGTGATCATAGACAGTTTCCATCTTTTCACAGAATGGATCAGCGATAATACCCATGTCCTTTTTCACCTGAATGATCCTTTTAACCGCATCATCAACTCTTTCTGCTGAGATATCATTTTTCTTTACTGCTTCAACAATAATCTTGGCAGCTTCATCATATCTGTCTACTTCCATAAGCATATCGATACCGGCATTTACAGCTGTTACGATCTGATCATAATAAGTAGCTGGGGAAGTATTCTGAGCGGAGTTCCAGTCACTGACAATAAAACCTTCAAAGCCCATTTCGTTTTTAAGGATATCGATGTACTTTTTGTTTTCATGCATCTTGATTCCATTTACTGCTGAATGAGAGATCATGATCGTTTTTACCCCATCATCAACGAGTTTCTGATATACCGCGAGAAGTTCCGCTATTTCCTGATCATTTAATACAGCGTTTCCTCTATCGATGATCCTGTCTTCATCAGAATCTTCACCAGTACCAAATTGGACATTGCCATCTCCAAAGAAATGTTTGGCACAGGCAATGACACCACCATCCTGAAGACCTTTCATATATGAAGATGATAATCTCTTGATAATCTCAAGATCTGAGCCATAACTCTCATAGGTTCTGCCCCAGCGAGGGTCAACAGATTGAGCAATACATGGGGCAAAATTCCATAACATATGACAGAGCTTTGCTTCATCAGCTGTTGCCAGACCGATCTCATACATCAGCTTTTCATCATTGGCTGCACCCATTCCAATGTTGTGTGGAAATATTACAGTATTCAAGGCATAGTTTACGCCATGGACATCATCCTGACCATAGACAAAAGGTATACCGGCATCTGAACTGATGGCAGCTTCCTGAAAACTGTCAACGTAGTCTTGCCATTTCTTGTAATCAAAATAATCGTATCTTGATAAAACACTGCCATAGCAGTTTTGTCTCATTTTATTAAGATCAGTATTGTAACAGGCAGGCTGAACCATCTGATAAGCTTTCTGTTCCAGACTTAAAGAAGAAACGATTTCTTCTGTCTCCATTTCAGCATATTTTTGATATTTATATTCTGTTTCACTATTTTTCTTATCACATCCAGATATAAGCAGAATTAAAAAACAGACAAGAATAATGATGATTGGTTTTCGTAACATGTTAGCCTCCTGATCAATTTACCGTAATTATAACAGTTTGATGTGTATTCTTGAAACAATACTCTGGTGCTTTTATAAGGAGTTTTATAGTCTGTTATAATGAAGAAAATGCCAATACATAATATCGATCCGGTCTATGATAAAAAATCTGAAATATTGATATTAGGAAGTTTTCCTTCTGTTAAATCAAGACAGATCCGTTTTTTCTATGGACATCCTCAGAACCGCTTCTGGAAGATTATGGCAGCAGTTTATGAAGATGAAGTTCCTGAAAGCATAGAAGACAAGAAAAGTTTTCTTTTACGTCATAGAGTGGCGGTATGGGATGTGATTGAATCCTGTGAGATAAAAGGATCATCTGACAGCAGTATAAGTAATGTAAAAGTAAATGATGTCAACAGAATAATCAAGAACAGCAGGATCACCAGGATATTTGTGAATGGAAGAACTGCTGAAAAATACTATAAGAAGTATTTGGAAAAAAGTACCTGTCTAAAGGCAATTCTCCTGGAATCAAGTTCACCTGCCAACGCCCGATATTCGCTGAACGATTTGATTGATGATTGGAAAGAAAAGATTAAGGGGGATATAAATAATGATCTGTAATGATGAAGTATCGACAATTAATACAAAGAAAGCTGAAGAGAGACTGCTGATAGATTATTACGAGAAGACAGTTTCTGCAGAATCCGAGATAGGATATGAAGAGATCGTCTTATATGAGCATGATGATCAGAAAGTAAAGATGAGTATCTATCATAACGGTGGAACAACAAATGAGAAAAAAGAAGAGTACCTGGTTATGATTGAAGTGTACCAGAAAGCACTTGATATCTGTAAGAAATATAATCTGAAACAAAAAGATAAGAGTGCTGAAGGAATGGATGGAAAATACTGTGTGATCAAGTTTAGAGAAAAGCGTAATGATGATGAGGTATACCGGATAAGTTCTGATGAAATAGTTGAAAACAGAATGAATGTATTTGATGAAATGTCTAAATTATTAAGGTCATATATAAAAGGTTAATTGAAAAGATTTTCATATTAATGTAAAAAATATGAAATAATTGAAGAAATCTTTTCAAATATTATTGTCTTTTTGCATAAAACATGTTTTAATTTAGTCATTACAAAGATAAGGAGTAGTAGTTTTTACGGTTCTTATAGAGAGCTGTCGGTTGGTGAAAGAACAGCAGAATACGAAAGATGAACGTGCCTTGGAGTTTGACTGACAAACCAAAAGCAGTTAGTCACGGTTAGTCCCGTTAAAGATATCGAGCGTCTAATTTTTAGAAATAAAGGTGGCACCGCGGTTAATAATCGTCCTTGTTGAAGTATCAACAGGGATTTTTTTATAGGAGGGATTAATTATGAGATACCGACGAAGATCTGATTATCATCTAAGCAGTATTTTAAATAAAAGAGAAGGAGAGAAAAAATGAAAAAATTACTGACAATCTTATTATCATTAATACTTATGT
>CAMNFQ010000127.1 GCA_946537295.1 uncultured Bacillota bacterium | reverse complement strand
GAGCCAATAACTACTGATACATCAGATCTAGTCTTCATGTTCTTCTTCCTTTCTTGGTACATTTTGTTGTAGGTCATAAATTCTTCATAGTCTTTTTCAGGATCTTCAGAACCTTGGTGATATAAACCAAGTGCTTCTGCTGAATCCATAAATTGAAGTTCAGTCCTGATTCTTTTCAGATCTTCTTCATGCAGTTTGTCATATTCTTCCCATTTGCTTCTGAAGTCTGTTTCACCAAGTAGATACAAAGGTGACACCTTGAAGAACTTGGCAAGATTAGCAAGTGTTGAACTGTTCATGTTAGGTGTTCTTCTTCCCATTTCCCATGATTGATAGGTGTTATATGCAATATCACAACTATCTGCCAACGCTCTTTGAGATAATCCTAATTTGTCACGTTCCTGCTTAATCCTTGTTGAGAATATCTTTGAACCTTCTGACATTTATATCTTCCTTTCTTGTTTAGAATTTTTGCTGACTAGATTGGAGTTGCACACGTACGTACGTGTACGATATTATGTTAGCATAATAACAACAAAAAAGCAAGAAGGGAGAAAATAATGGAAGATTTACGCCTATATATGAGAATGAAGCGAATTCCAACATGGAAAGTTGCTGAAGTGATTGGTGTATCTGAAATGACCATTTATAGATGGTTAAGAACATTTAATGCAGATCATTATAAAAAGATCTCTGATGCAATAAAGAAGATTGAAGGTGAAGCGAAAGGAGAATTACATGAAACTTGAAGAATTGTTTGCAAACGGTGATGTTTTTCTGGGCAAGAAGGGAAGTAAAAACCTTTGCAATTCGCACATAAGAAACTATTTAACCATGAAGGGAATTCCAATGTGGAAGGTTGCTGAAGTAATCGGAATTTCAGAATCCACAATGACAAGATGGATGCGAACACCATTGTCAGCAGAACACCATAAGAAGATCATGGATGCAGTCAGTAAGATCGAAGGGGGTGAAGATCATGATGAAGACAATTAAACAGGCAAGTGAAGAAACAGGTCTTTCACAGTATGCTATCAGACAGTTGATTAAGTCCGATAAGATCAAATATATCAGGTGTGGTGTGAAGTACATGGTCAATATGTCTTCCCTGCTTAAATACTGTGAAAGTGGTGGTTCTGTTGCAGAAGATTAAAGGATATTGGAGAACAGAAGGAAAGCACCCAAAAGGAACAGAAGCAGACAGAATACTTCTGGAACATCCACCAAAGAAGGGCAACTATTGCGCTGTATATGCCGATGGATTCATTCAGATTGATATTGATGACTATGATCACAACACAGGGGAACTTGTAGAACCTGTTAACGGATCAGCAAGAAGTGAAGCTGTTGTTTCATTTCTGGATTCCTTAAATTATCAATACGATGGAATAACAACAGACAAGGGGAAGCACCTGATCTTCAGGATCCCTGAAAACTATCCCCATGAAGGAAACAAGATAAATTGGTATTGTGCAGTAGGTATCAGGATTGAAGCCAAGATCACAAAACCTGTTGAATTGCTTCAGGTGAATGGTCACAAAAGAACGTACTTCAAAGGTGGTATTGATAACCTGAATATAGATGATTTACCACGCTTTTTATATCCGCTTCAGAAGACCAAGAACAAGCCATTCCTGATGGAATTTGAAGCAGGTGACAGGAATAACCACCTTTCAGAATATGCCTTTTATCTGGCAAATAAAGGCTTCAGTGCTGAAGAAGTTGATCAGGCTATCAAAGGATTGAACAGTTTCTTCTTGGCTGATCCGCTTCCTGATCCTGAGATAGACACCATATTAAGACCTGAAACAATGGAGAAGTTGCAGGACATTGAAGAACAGAAGAAGAATGGATCTGTTTCACCTGAAACCTTCACCAAGTTCCTGAAATCTTTGGGTATGTCAATCAGGTACAATGAACTGTTAAACATTGTGGAATATGAGAACATCCCCACAAGTTCAGACTATCAGGAAATAACAGACATTCAAAATGTTATGCCTATAAAACTGATGTATGAATTCAGGAAGTTCACAGGAAAGCAGAACATAACAAAACATCAGGTGATAGACCTGATCCTTCTGGAAGCTGACACCCACACTTATAATCCTGTGAAACAATTCCTTCAATCTACTGTGTGGGATGGAAAAGACAGATTCCCTGATCTGTTCAGGATCTTAGGTGTTACCGATGATTTGCAGAAATCGTTTATTAAAAAGTGGTTTTACCAAACAGCAGGAATACCATTCAACAGTATGGATAAACCCTTTCAGGCTGAAGGTGTTCTGATCCTTCAAGGTGCTGAAGGTATAGGAAAGACAAGGTTCTTTCAACAGTTGGCTGTAAATCCTTTGTGGTTTTCTTCACTGGATAAGGAATTGACCACCAAGAACAAAGACATTCTGATTCAAATGCTTTCTGTCTGGATTGCTGAGATCGGGGAAGTTGACAGGACATTCAAGGCAAATAAATCTGATGTGAAGTCTTTTATCACAAGTAGGGATGACACTATCAGGAAGCCTTATAGGATGGAGCAGGTAAAGAAAGCTAGAACCACTTCATTCTGTGGGACTACCAACAAAACCACGTTCCTGAATGATGATACTGGATCAAGAAGATGGTGGGTAATTCCAGTGAACAAAAAGATCACAGTGGGTGATTTTGCCAAGAAAGAAAACCTGCTTCAATTCTGGTCACAGTGTTATCAGGCTTTCTGTTCAGATCCTAACTGTTTCAGGCTAACTGATGCAGAAATGGAAGTCTTAAAGGAAGTGAACAAAGAAGCAATGGAACTTCTTCCTTCTGAAGAAGAACTTAGGAACAGGTTTGATTTTGAAGCACCTGAAACAGAATGGAACTGGACAACAGCTTCAGCATTGAAGAACCTTCCTGAATACGATGTAGACAAATACACTGTTCAGCAGATCGGGAAAGCATTGACAGCAATTTCACAGGATGACAGCAGGATCACGCAAAGAAGGACAAAATCAGGAAGACTTTGGTTCGTTCCACCTGTGATCAGGAACACTGACAGGTACAGGAACAGGAAGTAATAACAAAGGGTGACATCATGACAACAGGATATTCAAATGTATAGAGCAAAAAATTTTTTATAAGAAAGATTATTTGTATATAGGAAAGATGTTTTCCTGTTGTCACTTGTCACCCTTAACAGAGAAAGGGGATTGAAATTGAAATATGAGGAATTAGAACCTGCAATGGGGGTGTATCCATTAAACAGAAGGAACAAAGCGAAACTTTATGATTGTGAATTTGTTGAAGTGACTGAATGTGAACAACTTAATGCAA
>CAMNFQ010000126.1 GCA_946537295.1 uncultured Bacillota bacterium | reverse complement strand
TTGTTAAAATAAATCATATATGAAACTTGAAAGAAAAGACTGGGCAATAGATGTTAAAAGATCGTTGAATGATCTTTTGGATTTGTATGGTTTAGGAAAAGAAAGATACAGTAAGAATAATTATGTAGTATCTGATCTTGATAATACAGTTACTATCTTTGATACTGAAGAACAATGTATGATCTATCAGCTTCAGACAATGGCGTTTGGTATTAAGCCTGATGAAATGAAAGATGTTCTGTTAAATGGAATTGAGGATATCAATAAAGATCTGTCATCATATGGATTGAAAAATTGTAACTACGATATGTTGAGTGATGATATAGCTTCAGCATACGGTTATCTATATAAACAATATGGTCCTTTTTCAGCAGAAGGAATCGATCAGAATAAAAAAGAATTAATACAGAAAGATAAATACTGGTTAGAATTTGCTACAAAGATCAGACTTATGTATGATCTGGTATGTCGTAGCGAATCGGAAATGGTCAGCTACCCCTGGGCATTATATTGGTTTAAAGGGATGAGTGAAAAGGAAGTATATGATCTTTCTTTTAAAGCATTTGATTATTACAAAGACAAAGAATCTGAAATAGTTACTTGGAAAGGTCCAAGAGATCTGATCAGTAAATGTGGGCCAGTAGACTATAGTTGGTATAGTGGCATTTCAGTAAGTGAAAACATCAAAGAATTATGGAAGGCATTTAAAGAAAATGGAATTGATGTTTGGGTCTGCTCGGCTTCAGCAATGGATGTTGTAAAGGCAGCTATAGATTGTTTTGGATTGCATAGTTATTGCAAAGGGGTACTGGCAATGACTAATCAAAAAGATGAGCAGGGAAGATATCTGTGTGAATATGATTATGAAAAGGGATCTGGTTTCTATGCATTAGAAGATGGCAGTTGGCAAGCCATGACAACAAGTATGAATACTCAATTACAGGGTCCTGGTAAGGTCAAGGCCATCAGAAATACAATAATGAAGGAATATGACAACAAGGGACCGATTGCGGGCTTTATGGATTCAAGCGGTGATTTTAATTTCTGCAGTGAGTTTGAATCACTTAAACTCGTAGTCTGCTTTAATAGAGCGAATCGTAACATCAAAGATGCAGGAGCTCTTGTTGGAGAACTGGCGATCTATCAAAGAGATGTACTGGGTTATGATCTAAGTAAAGCCGAAAAGAATAATGAAACGTTATATGTACTTCAGGGAAGAAATGAGAATAGTTTAAGAAGTCTGATTGCTAGTAATGCGACGATAAAACTATATGAATCAGAAGAGAAGCTTTTTGGTTCCAAAGATAATTACGAATGGATTGATAAGATGAAAGAAAACAGGATGAGTACTTCTGAGATTCTGAATACGTTCAGTCTGAAGAATAGTGGTCATGGTTTTCTTGAAGAATATAATGGCTATCATTCAATAAAAAAGGAATAGCTTTTCTATTCCTTGAACTTCTTGGCAAATTCAGCTGCAGCCATGCAATCATTTTCATCTGGTTTACCTTTATGGATTCCTTTGAATTCACCTTTGCAATGGAATTCTTCTTCTGCCATTGGAATGCCAACTTTATCAGCTTCTGCTTTAACTTTTTTATATGTTGAATTCAGCATGGCGGCAGAACCGAAGTTTACGATCTTTCCAACTTTAGTCTTATCAAGAGATCTGACGAAGTATTTTACTTCAGGATCGATATTGAATGCATAGTAGGAGTTTCCCAGGAAAAGATAATCAACATAATCATTTACCGGTTCACGGATAGATAATGCTTCAACACCGAGTTCATCAGCAATAGCTTTTGCCAGTTTTTGGGTGTTGCCGGTTTTTGTATAATATCTTACAGCGTATTTCATAATTTAGCCTCCGTTAACAAAAAAATATATCAAAGCAATATTACAGATATCAGATATTTGCTCAACGAGGAGCTCTGTTGATTTTCATCTCTTGTTTGTTGTGATACATCTTTTCATCAGCTTTTCTGAGCAGGCTGGCAATCAGATAATTGGTCTGTTCAGGAACATTTGGTTCCAGATCTTTATATGTTGCATAACCAAAGGCCACGCTTATTTTTAAAGGGAGTAAATTCTTATTGTTGAAAGAATCAATACACTCAAAGAATCTGTTTTTTAGAACATCGATATCTTTCGCATCAAAAAGACAAGCTATGAATTCATCACCACCAAAGCGACCATAGAATCCCTGTAAACCTACCATTGCAGTTTTTAATGCTTCCCCAACACATTTGAGTAAAGTATCACCGGCATCATGGCCATATTGATCGTTGGCTATCTTTAAGTCATTGGCATCAAAGAAGGCAACTGAAGCTTTATGCAGTTCTTCGATAGTCATCTCATTAAAACGGCGGTCACAATCCTGTCTGTTTGGTATGCCTGTAAGAATATCAAAATAGGCCAGTCGGGAGAGTTGCATCCTTTCTGTTTCCTTACGGATATTATCAAAGATCCTTAAGACAAAATTACCAATCAGAGAAAACAGGAAGATCAGGATCATGATTCTTGAAAAGTTCATATTGATGAATGATCCTAAGATACTGTCGTCTGTAACGTTAATCAGCGATACGGCTGAGATCCTTATGGTTTCAACAATACCGATAACCATAATTGAGAATAAACCATAGCGCAGTATTTTATCTGAATTACTATGTTCTATCTTACGGTTTAAGATCAGTGTCAGCATGATGACAATCAGAGTCAGGATGATATAGAGTCTAAGGACGTTGATGTGATCAGAATAATCAATACCTGTACCAGTCAGGTATGAAGCAAACACAATGATCGCAAAGAGGATAAAACCGATTTCAAGATACAAGAGGATCTTCTTTGATGTTTCTGACATATTTTCTCTTCTGATATAGGCAAGAAACGGGATCATGAAAAGATATAATGCCTGATATTCAATTTCAGCATTAAAAGTGATATTACTGGAAAACAGATAAAAGATACCTTGATATCCAAGATACCAGGCACTGAGTAAAGCCAGGAATAAACTGAGATACAAACCCTGAGAAAGGTTTCTGTATCCTGCGATAACGGCTACCAGAAAAGCGATTCCGGCAGTCAGAGAAAGAATGAATAATGGCACAAAGATAATAAAATCAAATTCCTTACCCATCAAAGGATATAGTTTGGCATCAACGGCATCCATCAGATAGACTCCTTTGATGTTAGTGTAAGGATCATTCTCCTGGACCAGTGCACTGATCGTGAGAGATTTGCCCCAGGCTTCTTCCGGTATACCGACAGAGATGATCAGATGACCAATATGTCTGTTTTTTACAGCTCTTTGTTCACCATATGAATAAAGGATTTTATCATCAAAGCTTA
>CAMNFQ010000125.1 GCA_946537295.1 uncultured Bacillota bacterium | reverse complement strand
GTTGGGATATTAAATGCGCAAAGACTGGTATTAACAACAACTCAAAATATGCTCATCAGTAAAAGTAATAAACAATTTAAACTATGATGAGAATGTAACAATACAATGATCTCAGAATAATTTTGTAAAGAAGACCATTACTGGCCTTCTTACTTTTTTCTGGACTCATAGTCTTTACTAATTTTGTCTTTCCATGAATCTGGTATTGAACCAAAAGCTCTGGAAGCACAGATTGATTCTGATAAAGTGTGGAAATTGTTGCTTACACCTTTTTTATCACAGAGATATTCAGCAGCTCTATCTTCATCGATGCCGTATTGTTTTGCTGTTTCTACTGCATCAATGTTTGCAGCCAGAAACAGGAATTCCCAACCGCATTCCTTTTGCGCTGAGACCATCTTTTTGACTTCGTCAGATGTATAGCGATGTGAGCTGTTTTCCATGCCATCAGTAATGATCACAAATATTGTCTGTCCAGGAATATCTTCTTCTCTGATGTATTTATGGACGTTTCTGATATGGCGGATACTATCACCCATCGCATCTATCAGTGCTGTATTGCCTGATGGATAATAATCCTTTCTGCTCATCTTAGAGATAGTTTTAAGGGGAACTCTATCATGGATGACAGTGCTTGAATGATTGAATAAGACAGTTGATACCAGACATTCACCTTCTACTGCTTTCTGTTTTTCAATAAAGGAATTGAAGCCGCCAATCGTATCATCTTCAAGTCCACTCATTGAGCCGCTACGGTCTAGAATAAATACCAGTTCTGTTAAATTTTTGTTCATTTTTTTACCTCCTATAAAATGTGATCGTATTTCTACGATCACATCATAAGATTTATAGGGGTAAGAATGGTCGTTTGAGAAACGACATTTAACATCCTAATGTTTTCTGGTCTTCTTCAAACAGGATTTCATTGATCCTATAGATATCATAGATCCCGTTTTCAATACAGTATCGGATGATCAGATCAAACTTACTGGAATGACTTAACACATAGCCAGCTCTTTCAAGAAGATCATCTGTTTCATTGATATCAAGTTCCATACCAATAGCCAAGGCAACTGCTGTTTCTTTTTTAGGACGATAGTTCTTGGTGTTCTTGATATGATTGAACAGTTTACGATCGATGTTGGCTTTCTTGTATACTTCCGGGTCATGCATACCTTTTTCATCGATCATTCTGATCAATGTTTCTGAGAATGATTCATCAGGTATAAAGCGGGATGCGAAAAAACTTTGTTCCTCATCGTAATAGTTTTCTTTCTTTGGTTTAAAGAATGAACTAATGCTACTGAATTTGAAAGAATTATTTGTGGAACGCTCCTCTTTTGCTTCTTCTACTTCAAGATTTTCATTCAGATAGTCCTTGATATCAGTATAGAGTTTATTTGCACTATCAAATGATTCTTTATCATAGACTAAGAGGTATACATCCATTTCGTTATTTAAGAGAAATGAAGTGATTGTATCAGTGGCGATCTTTAGTGCTTCACCTTTGGGAAAAGAGAATGATCCTGATGAGATCAAAGGAAAAGCAATTGATTCGAGATCATGTTCCTTGGCTAGTTCAAGCGATTGTCGATAACAGGAAGAAAGGATCTTAGCTTCATTGTGATTACCATCAAGATAGATCGGACCACAGGTAAAGATGATATAACGGGCATTAGGATGATTGTAAGCCATAGTTATTAAGGCTGTACCATTATCAATATAACCGATCTCTGAAATAGTTTCCTGCAGTTTTGTACCGGCTGCTTCCTGGATCAGCTTGTCAGTTCCTCCTGAGCCAGAGAAAAAATTATCGGTAGGATCAACTATCGCATCTACTTTGATACTGTTGATGTCATTTCTGCTTATCTGAAGTGGCATGTTATTTAGGGAATCTATCACCCAGGATCTTGCGCCAGGTCTTATTGTCGTGACCTTGTGTTTCTAGGATCTCCAGGGTTTTTCCAATACATGAGATGAAGACCATGAAATCTTCATACGTATATCTGCTTAACATATCATCATATGGATAGAGCTTATCTTTGATAACAGGCATCTTCTTGGCGTTGTGAAATTTTTTGTAGATGCCTTTAAGTGTTTCAATAAAGTATTCTTCTAAAGGAAGCTTTGGATCAGCGTTAGCTTCAATCGCAAGATATTCCAGGGTTACACCATGAGGGTAACAGTTTCCTGAAGGAACATTGAGTTTACGCCACCATTTTAAAGCTTTGACAGCTTTAGTGTATTTTCCTTTAGTCTGTGAGTTTAATGAACGGATATATTCATATCTTCCCTGAGGATCATCAGGTTTCCATTCACCTCTAATGGCAGACAAATATGTTCCGGGTTTTCTTTTATTTCTTTTTGCCAGGGCAAAATCAATAGAAAAATCAGGATAGTCCAATGTGATACAGAATGGAAAAAGTTCTGGTTTTGGCCAGTCTTTATTATCAGCGATAGCACTATACAATACTTTTAATGCTTCTTCAGGTGTGACATTAGATTTATGGTCAGCAATAACCATGATGTCGCAATCAGTCTTGGATCCTTTCAAAGGACGGGTCATCGTTCCTTTTTTGTAGGAACCGATCAGAATACTGGAATCAAGGATCTTTTTGTATTCAGGATGATTTGAAAGATATGAACGTGCAGCCTTGTTCATAGTACTGATCTTGCTTCTTTGTTGTCTGGTGATGGAGATGTTTCTGACAAACTGTTCAAAATCTTTAGTAGTAGACATATTGTTCTCCGTTTCAGTTATTTATTATTTTTTATAATTTCTGGCGATCTCAAACATCTTAGGATTGACATGACAATAGCCATCAGGGTTCTTGATCAGATAATCCTGATGGTATTCTTCGGCAATGGTAAAATTATCAAGCTTAAGAAGTTCTGTTACGATCGGCTTATCATACTTTTCCTGTAACTGTTTAAGTTTTTCTTTGATGAGAGGAACTTCGCTTTCATCAAGATAGTAGATACCGGTACGATACTGATGACCAATATCGTGTCCCTGCTGATCAAGGATCGTAGGATCAATGATCATAAAGAAAAGATCAAGTATTTCATTTAATGAGATGATGTTTTCATCATAGACTACTTCAACGCACTCACTGGCGGAAGAAAGATGAGCTTTAAGGTCTTCATATTTTGGTGAAGGAATGTCACTGTTGGCATAGCCAACGGTTGTCTCTTTGATTCCATTGATGAGTGAAAGGAAGTGTTCAACTCCCCAGAAGCAGCCTCCTGCCAGATAGATTTTTTTCATACCTAAATTATAACAATCCTTGTGGTCGAAAACATTTAAGATAATAAAAATCTTCATTTGCACAGATGTGCTGATAAATCCTTTATTTAAGCAAAAAGGT
>CAMNFQ010000124.1 GCA_946537295.1 uncultured Bacillota bacterium | reverse complement strand
CTGAAACAATTGTTGATCTCTAATGAAAACAATGAAGAATTTATGAACAATATCAGAAATGATAAAGGTGGAAAAGGAAATCCTGTGGAAATGGATGATGAGTATCTGAAAGGACTTTTCAGGAGTATCTGAGATGAGCGATTTTATAACTGATAAACTAGTAAAAGAAAAACCATATGGTTATAGCAGTTCAGATAAAAATGAACAGTTTATTCCTGCTTTAAAAGAAGAACTGTGTTTTCATTATGACAATAATGAAATGTACAGACACTTCTGTGATAATAAAGGATTTGATCCCAAATCATTTGATGGCGACATAACTTCCATACCTCCTGTTCAGGTTAGTGTATTTAAAGAACTGGGAAACAGGTTAAACAGTGTAGATAGAAAAGATATCAAGCTGACCTTACAATCATCCGCAACATCAGGAATACCAAGCAGTATCCCGGTAGACTCTATCACTTCCAAACGTCAGGCAAGAACTATGATCAAGGTGGTTGGTGATTATATTGGAAATGAAAGAAAACCATTTCTGATCATGGATGTTGATCCAGCATCGGGATTCAGACAGATCTTAGGTGCAAGATACGCTGCCGTTAGTGGCTATCTTAATTTTGCTTCAGAAGCAGGCTATTTCTTAAAGGTTAATGAACATAATCAGTATTATTTTGATATTGATGGAATAGAAAGATTTATAAACGAACTGAATGGCAGAAGTGCCGTTGTGTTTGGCTTTACTTATATTCTTTTCTCTGAGGTATTACAGCCTTTGGCTTCACAGGGAAAGAAATTCAGATTGCCTGAAGGTTCAAAGATAATTCATATAGGCGGCTGGAAAAAGCTTGAAAGTGAAAAGGTCTCTAAAGAAGAATTCAATAAGATGGCATCTGAGACTTTTGGTCTAAATACTACGGATGTTATAGATATCTATGGATTTACCGAACAGATGGGATTAAACTATCCGGATTGTCCATGTGGATGTAAACATACATCTTTATATTCAGAAGTTATCGTAAGAGATGTCATTACCAAGAAACCACTGGAAGCTGGAAAAGAAGGTCTTCTGGAATTTGTTACACCAGTTCCTCATTCCTATCCGGGTAATGCTGTTCTTACAGATGATATCGGAATGATAGTTGATGGTGATTGTGAATATCATCGTGGTGGAACAAGATTTAAAGTAATTGGCAGATTGAAGAAAGCTGAAATCAGAGGTTGTGGTGACATCCTTTCAAGTAAACTTAAATTTACTGGCAGTAGTGTTTCTACTGATGAAAAAGTAAATAATGAATTCTCAATGTACTATAAAGGATTTGATACGATTCCCGAAGGTACCAATGAAGAAAAGATCGAAACAATCGTAAATGAATTAAGAAAAAATCTTGATTGGATCAGAAGCCAACCGGTTGATGCACTGATTGGTCTGATTAATAAAGTATCAAAGAAATGGGAAGATGAATCTTTATCTGTTTCACAAGCACAAGGACTAAAATTCCTTGTTTCCTGGTGTTCTGCTGAACATCTCAGTAAGATTGCTGATGAAGGATTAAGAGGAAACAGACACTATACTGACAGTTTTATTCCTAGTGATGACAACGGCGTAAGACTGATGCATACAACTTCACGAGGCTTAGTATGTCATTGGTTGGCAGGAAACGTTCAGGTTTTGGGTATGTTTGTATTGATCCAAAGTATCTTAACGAAAAATGTCAATCTTATCAGAGTTTCCGCAAGAGATAACGGAGCATTTTCAGACCTGTTGAAGGCCTTTGAAGACGAAGAATTTACAACCGTCAGTGGCTATACTATTAATGGAAATGATTTATTAAAGACTATTGCAGTTGTTTATTACAGACATTCTGATCTGAAGGTCGGCAAGAAGATGTCAACTCTGGCAGATGCAAGGATCGCCTGGGGTGGTGGCGAAGCTGTTACGGCAGTTTCTAATTATCCATCCAAGTATGATTGTGCTGATATCATTATGGGACCAAAATTATCTTTCTCTGTGGTAGGAAATGAAAGTCTTACTGATGATAGAAGTGCCAGAAAACTTGCCAGAAAGATTGCCGTAGATGCCAGTGTATTTGATCAGACGGGATGCGCATCTGCTCATAATGTCTTTGTTGAAAAAGGAGGAGAAATATCTCCAGACCAGTTCTCAGAAATACTTGCTGAAGCGATGGCTAAAGTTGCTAAACAGATACCAAAAGGTCAGATGACCCCAGAAGAATTTGCGGCTATACACTCGGCCAGAGGAATTTATGATTTTAAAGGCAAGGTATATGGAGATGATGAATCTGTTTGGACTGTTCTATATTCAGACAATCTTGAGCTGAATAAACCGGTTTATTCACGTGTGGTTTTTGTTCATCCGGTTGATAATATTAATGATGCAGTTGAGTTTGTTAATGAAGATATTCAGACAATTGGATTAGCTGCAGAGGGTAATAAAGCGACAGCATTCGCAATAAAAGCAGCTGAAAAAGGAGCTGTCAGATTCCCAAATTGTGGCAAGATGCTAAACTTTGAATCACCATGGGATGGCATGTTTATCATGGACAGACTGGTCAGATGGAATACATTAGGTGGTCCTTTGGTATAGAATGATAAAGTAGAAAAATGAATGATATTTCTTTTATACATAACAGAAAAGTATCTATAATCGGTGCCGGCAATGTTGGTGCTTCTATTGCTTATGCCTTGACTATCAGAAATCTAGCCAGCGAGATTGTATTAATTGATAAAGATGAGAAAAGGGCGGAAGGTGAAGCTCTGGATATTCAACATGGTATCCCATACATGGGAGTATCATCTGTTCGAAAAGGTGATTACTCAGATTGTGAGAATTGTGATCTGATCATTATTACCGCCGGCAGAAACAGAAAAGTTGGAGAAAACAGATTAGATCTTATCAATGATAATATTGCGATTCTTGAAGATGTGGTTTCTCGTATGAAACCATACTACAATCGTGGTGTTATCTTGATGGTTGCCAATCCGGTTGATATTCTTACCTATAAATGTGCAGAAATGATGGATCTTCCTGATGGAAGAGTTTTTGGTACAGGCAATATCCTTGATACATCGAGACTGACCAGAGTTGTAGCTGATTATATCGGTCTGAATACCGAAGTAGTCAAAGGCAATATTGTTGGTGAACACGGTGATAATCAGATAGCTATCTGGAGTAAGTTTACGATTGCTGGAGTTCCAATTGAAGAGTATTGCACAGATGTTGGTCTGACATGGAACGAAGATATCAAGAAAGAAATGGAAATATCTGTAAGAGGATTGGGTGCTGAAATTATCAGAGATAAAGGAAAGACCCATTATGGTATTGCGACATGCGTCTGTTATATTGCTGATGCAATACT
>CAMNFQ010000123.1 GCA_946537295.1 uncultured Bacillota bacterium | reverse complement strand
TACAGCCTTCATAGAAGCCAAAGATGAGGTCAAGAGGATACAGGAATCGTTTATGTCTGTTGATCAATCGCTCTATCGTTCCCAGGCTGAAAACATCTTAAACAAGATTGCATAAAAAAAGGATATTCACATCTCATTAATGAATATCCTTTTTGTTTTGATTATTTGCTTTCTTTGATTATTTCCGCAAGTGAAGTTACATTCTGCAAGCTTGAAGGAACGATGATCTTTGTGGATTGACCATTAGCCATCTTTTCTGCTGCTTCCATACTTCTGATCGAAAGATATTCTTTCGATGGATTTGCGTTATTGACCAGTTCGATCGCTGCAGCCTGGGCTTCAGCTACTGCTTTGATAGCTTCAGCTTCACCTTGGGCGGTTCTGATTCTTTCTTCTCTTACCGCATCAGCTCTTAAGATTGCGGATTCCTTTTCACCTTCTGCTCTGGTGATAGCTGATTGTTTTTCACCTTCAGCTGTAAGGATGACAGCTCTCTTTTCACGTTCAGCCTTCATCTGTTTTTCCATTGCTTCCTGGATTGACTTAGGTGGCGTGATATTCTGAACTTCTACACGGGTAATATCGATTCCCCATTTGTTTGTTGCTTCATCAAGAACCTGAATTGTTTCAGCGTTGATCTTTTCTCTACTCGTCAGAGTTTCATCAAGTGTCATAGAACCGATGATGTTTCTGAGCGTTGTTGCACAAAGATTTTCAATAGCAGCAATTGGTCTTTCAACTCCATAGGTCAGAGCTTTTGGATCAATGACCTGGAAGTAGACGACTGAGTCGACATTCATCGTAACGTTATCTTTTGTGATAACAGACTGTGGTTCAAAGTCAGCAACCTGTTCCTTCAGTGAGATCTTTCTGGCGATCCTTTCAATGATCGGCGTTTTGATGTGAAGTCCGGCTTGCCATGTGGCAGAATACTTACCAAGTCTTTCAACTACCCAGGCATTTCCCTGCGGAACAACACACAGGTTTGTCAGTGCTATAACCAGCACCACAACAATCAGTAATACAATTAGAATTAATGCACCCATTATCTTAAATACCTCCTTAAGAAAAACATTATCAGACGCCAATTGATGGCGATCATAAATACTTCAAAAAATAAAGATACAAAGAAGACGACCACGAAAAACCAGGTTGATGGCAGTCTCTTTGAAACGGCCAGTGAAATCACTATGCCAAAAAACAGCAGGAAGAACATCATCAGGCTCGGGCCATAGAAATCAAACGGCATCAGGACACTCTGGACAAACATCAGAAACAGGAAAACCACATCGATGATCAGCCAGGCCATTGAAGGAGCTGATTGTCTTACGACTCTGTTACGATTAAGATGTTCAATGTGGTGCTCAGTCGCCAGCGCTTCACGATCACAGTTTTCACGATGTTCATAGCGCAGACTTCGACCTTCATCGAAATCCCAGGCTGAGACTCTGCTTTCTCTTTCAAGTTCCTGAGCAAGCCAGTCATCGCGGCCATTGAGTTCCTTATAATTATCTTTCAGCATCTCAACACCTCCTTAGCTATTATTATATTACAAATGATAATCGCTTATGAATGTGCTGTCTTTTTCTTGAGTCTATGATAGACAAAAAGAAATGTAATGAAATGAACACTGGCGGTTATTATCCAGCTCAAAGGATAGGAGATATACAGATCAGAGATCGTATGATGAGCCTTGAACCAGGTCATGATCCACACGATCCTGAATACGCATGCGCCCATCAATGATACAAACATCGGCAAGATTGAAGAACCCATACCTCTTAGAGATCCCACAAAGACTTCCATGATGCCACAAAGGAAATAGAAACGCACAATCAGTGCCAGTCTGATCATTCCGGCTTCAATGACCTTCGGATCATCCGCATAGATATTTAGTAATGTCTCACCAAACAGATATGAACCATATCCCGAGATCAGTCCAAAGATACTCACCAGGATCAGACAGCTGACCAGGATCTTGGGAACACGATTGATCTTGCCTGCGCCAACGTTTTGTGATGTAAAGGTCAGACAACACTGATAGAAGGAGTTCATGATATTGTAGACAAAATTGCCGATCGAAGAGGCAGCACCATTACCAGCCATGATGATCTGACCGAATTCATTAACTGATGATTGAACCATGACATTTGAAATATTGAAGAAAGTGGATTGGATACCCGCTGGTACACCAACCACCATAATATCGATCGCTGCACTTTTTTCCAGATAGAGATGTTTCATATCGACATGAGTATAACCGTCATCCTTGATTAAGACCATCAGGACCATGATCGCTGAAACATATGATGATAAGGATGATGCCAGACCAACACCTGCCACATCCATCTTGAGACTTATGACAAAAAACAGATTCATTAAGGCGTTTAATACACCCGCAACAATCAAGGCCATTAAAGGTCTGCGGGTATCACCCTTCGCTCTTAAGATCGCACTGGCAAAATTGTAGATCATAGTTGCCAGTGTGCCGGAGAAATAATAGCGCAGATAGGTCGTAGAGAGATCAATGACATCTTCAGGTGATCTCATCCAGATCATAAACTGACGGGAAAACACCATACCAAAGATCGTCAAAGCTACGCCAAAGATGATTGCCATACAGATTGAAGTCTGTACGGCTTTATTTACTTCTTCATAATCCCGTGATCCGATCCTTTTGGCGATCGTCACACTGCTGCCGACTGATAGACCAATAAAAAGATTTGTGACAAGCGAGATCAAAGAACCGGTTGAACTGACAGCAGCCATTGAAGCAGAGCCGGAAAACTTGCCGACAATGATCACATCGATCGCATTAAAAAGAAGCTGCAGTATGCCAGAAATCACGACCGGAATCGCAAATAGGAGGATATTAAGCAGAAGGTTTCCTTCCAGCATATCAACGCTTCGTTTTTTCATCATTTAGATAATTATATATCTTATGATTGTTTACTTGTATTACTATGCCTAAAGAAAAAGGACCTTTTAAGTCCTTAATCATTCTAAGATATATTTTCTCAATTATACATTTAACGGGTATAGTGGATATCGCGCGCCAGACGAATGGCGATGTTTCGCCATAGATGCACCAAAATGCCATAGTCTCTTCTTAATGACTGCGGCAAAGTCGGGATGCGGTCATAGAAGATCTGGAAGTATTCTTCCTCGTCCTTGCCAAAATCCAGGATCTCAATGCGATAGACATTGGACAAGCCATAGCGGGAGACAGTGACATCGGTCACCACACCTTTAAGATCTGCCTTATACTTATCAGTCTCAATCTTCATCCTGACCGAATCACCGATCTTGAGGTCCTTACATTCATCCAGATAGGTCTCGAGGTTGTGTTCCGTCATCATCGTTGTGGTGCCTTCGTAAACCTGTTCCTCACTTCTTCCTTTCTTCTTGAAGACGGTGATGAACTCGCCATCCTTGACTCTTACGATGTCACCGT
>CAMNFQ010000122.1 GCA_946537295.1 uncultured Bacillota bacterium | reverse complement strand
CATCTGACTTTTAATCAGAGGGTCCCGGGTTCGATTCCCGGTCGAGTCACCACTGTTCTGCAGGTGTAGTTCAATGGTAGAACTTCAGCCCTCCAAGCTGAATACGTGGGTTCGATTCCCATCACCTGCTCCATTAAGAATTAAAAAATATAAGCCTTTGAATAAAGGCTTTTTTTAATACATCTGTCATAAAAAATGTTAAATTAAACATTTTTAAAGGCAAAATATTAACGGCTATTTAAGATGTAATAATTGACAGTATCCCAATATCTGTCACGATAGTATATATCATCGATCTTGATTCCTTCTTTGATCATGCCACACTTTTCCATAACTCTGCCTGATGCCTTGTTGTCTGTAATATGGCAAGAAGTAACTTTATGTACACCATTTTCAAACATGAATTCAATCATCATCTTTAAAGCCTTTGTCATATAACCTTTATTCCAATACGCTTTTCCAATGGCATATCCTAATTCAACAGTGTTCATAACTGCAGTTGGCACGTTACATTGAAGGATGTTTCCAATGACGATGTTATTATCTTTTAATACAATCGCAAAAATGTATTTTTCACTTTCTTTGAATTTTCTGATCATTTCAACAAGTGAAAAATCTTCTTCCTTTTCGACATAACGGTCTACATAGTATCTGAGTACTTCTCTATCATTATTTATATTATGAAAGATCGCATGAGCGTCTTCTTCTTTCAGATAACGTAGTATTATGTCATCACTTTCTAAGATCACATTTTCATCAAATTCTCTCATGTCAATATATTATAATAGTTTATATGAAGAAATCTAAAGCAATCCATATGGTAATGCTTGTAGCCATCATGTTTGCCCTATTCCTAGGTGGCATAATTATTTTTAAAACGCATAAGACAAGTGAAGAAATCGCAGAAGATGTTCCGGTCGAACCAAAGGAGCCTACTGTTGATTTAAACAAGATAGAAAGCATCTCCGGTAAATACTACTATGAGGATGATCATTTTACCAGTATGTTTGGAATCGATGTTTCGGAACATCAGAACAATATCAACTGGCAAAAAGTAAGAGATGATTCCGTGGAGTTTGCGTATCTTAGAATCGGCAGAAGAGGAGCAACTGAAGGAAAACTTTATCCTGATGAACATTTTGAAGAAAACTATAACGGTGTTATTGCCAATGGCATCAAACTGGGAGTCTATTTTTTCTCTCAAGCCATCGATGAAAAGGAAGCTATTGAAGAAGCTCATTGGGTATTAGATACTCTTAATGGCAGAAAAGTTGATCTTCCGATCGTCTATGATTGCGAAGAAGTTCATATGGATGATGCTGTATCAAGGATCACTCTTTTAGAAAAAGAACAACTGACCAGAAACGCCATTGCTTTCATGGAAGAAATAAAGAAAAACGGATATGACGCTATGTTTTATGCCTATCCGTATTGGGCTTCTACTTATATCGATATGGAAAAACTGAAAGAATATCCTTTATGGTATGCACAATATGATGGTGCAGAATCTTCATTTGAATATCCTGTAACGATCTGGCAGTATTCCGCCGAAGGAACGATCAACGGAATAGAGGGTGAAACAGATCTCAACATCATGTTCACACGAAAGAATGATCAATCTGAATAACACAACGATATGAACTGTCTAATTCAGCCACTTTATCACTGATCGTTTTCTTAAGTACTTCATGATCTATCTGATCCTGCGCCGGTATCAGTACATCGAATACCAGGTTGGTATGGGTATTTCCTCTTACGATGCGGAAATCATGGATCGAATAATCTTTATTGACAGATCTGACGATCTGTTTTGTTTTTTCTTTGAGTGAATTGACGAGTTCATCTTTGGTATCGATTGGATCCATATGGATCGTCGTCAGGATCTTATATTTATTAAGGATCTCCATTTCGATGTTGTCGATCAGATCATGAAGTTCGATCACATCACCAGAGGCATTCACTTCAGCATGAAGTGACATGAACTGATGACTTGGACCATAATCATGTAACAGCAGATCATGGATCCCTAAAATCTCTTTATGAGCAAGGATATCTTTTTCAATTGCTTTGATAAGTTCCTTATCTGGAGCTTTGCCAAGAATGGTATCAAGGACATCAGTGAATATTTCAATACCTGATTTTAAGACAAATAAGGAAGCAATCAGACCGACAATACTATCAATGTTAACATTATAAATTCTGTATACCAGCATACTGATAATTGTTGCGCCAGTCATCAACATATCATTCAATGAATCCTGAGCAGCTGCCTTTAAAGCAGAAGAAGCAATCTTATCACCAGCTTTTCTGTTCATGATAGCCATCAGATATTTAATCATTACAGATACGATCAGGATGATAAGTGTTATGTTACTGTAATTGATCTGTTCAGGATTGATGATTTTTGTGATCGCTTCTTTTATGGCTTCAAACGCCATATAGAGGATCAGGAATGAGACGATCATACCTGAAACATATTCCATGCGTCCATGGCCATATGGGTGATCGGCATCAGGATGTTTTATAGAAAGTTTGAAACCAAAAAGAGTTGCCAGATTCGACCCGACATCCGAAAGATTGTTTAAGGCATCAGCACGGATCGCAAAGGAATTCGAAATAAATGACACGGTCATTTTAAAGATAACTAAGACGATATTACAGACAATCGAAAAGATCGAAAAGACCAGTCCGTATCTTTCTCTTACCTTTTCATCATCAGTATCGTTATAGTTTCTGATGAAGCATTTACATAGCAGTTCAAACATCAAATACTATTATAGTTCAAACAAAGTATAATGATGATATGAATGAATTTAAAAACAGACTGACAGAATTCTATAATAAGTTCAACGAAAACAAGAGGCTTGATCGTCGACATGGACAGGTAGAGTTTATTACTTCGATCAGATATCTTGAAGAGTATCTTCAAAAAGGTGACAGGATCGTCGATATCGGAGCAGGTCCTGGCAGATATTCCCTTTATTTCAAAAACAAAGGCTATGATGTTACAGCTGTAGAATATGTCAGACCGAATATCGGCATGCTTAAAGCTAAAGACAAAGATATCAGAGTCGTTGAAGCAAGTGCTACTGATCTCTCGATGTTTGAAGATAATGAATTTGATGTGGCAATAATGTTTGGACCACTCTATCATCTGTATCGCAAGGAAGATAAACTTAAGGCTCTTTCAGAAGCAAAAAGGATCACCAGAAAATATATTTTTGTAACATACATTATGAACGAATACAGTGTCATTGAATATGCATTCAAAGACAATAACTATAAGCAGATCAAAGATAAACTGGATGAAACATATCATATCGATGATCCTGATGCCCTGTTTTTTCAATCAAGGATCGAAGACATCGATGAGCTTAATTCATTATCAGGCCTAAAGCTTGTAAGACGTTTCGCTTCAGACGGGCCAAGTGATTATATGAGAAGGACTATCAATAATATGGATGATGAGACTTTTGAAGCCTTTATTGATTTTCATCTGAAGACCTGCGAAAGAAAAGAGCTTCTTGGTGCAAGCTCTCATGTTGTAGATATCTTATGTAAGTAAAAACAGAAGCTTA
>CAMNFQ010000121.1 GCA_946537295.1 uncultured Bacillota bacterium | reverse complement strand
ATTTTTCTTACCAGTCAGAATCCCAATCAGATCCACCGGAATCCCAATCCGATCCTGAATCCCAGTCATAATCAGAATCAGAACTCCAGTCAGATGAACTGCTGGAACTTGATGTTGATTCCCAGCTGTCATCATAGTATTCGGTATTGGAAAAATCAGAATAGTATTCATCACCATAGTAGTCATGAGCTACATAGGAGTAATCAGGATTATCTTGCGTGAAATTGTCATAGGAATCATAATAATTCCAGTCATTATTATCGTAACTGTAGACATCATTACCCTGGAAGTAATAGTAGTTATTGTTAGAGGAATAATAACCATCATGTCGATGTAATGATTTATTGAAACCATAGTATATGATCGAACCGGATAATGAGAAGATGATTATGATCGGCAGGATTACGAGTAATAACTGTGGTCTGTTTCTTAATAGTATTACAGAAACAATTGTTACTAAGGCAATAGCTGTGCATACCCAGAATGGAAAGACAAAGACTAATATTGCCATACTGATAAAGATCGCCGAAGCGCCAGCAATTTTTAATGGTGCAGGTATATTATCTGGCTTAAGTGATTTGCCTTTGGAAACACTCAGACTGCGCTGTCTCAGTATTTCTGATTTAAGCTTCATGTAGAGCTCATTTACCGCATATGCTTCATCTTTTCCCTGGTAACGTATACTTCTGCTTCCATCAGCTTTATTCTTGTATACGACATAATCAGAGCCATCCTGGTAGATACCAAAGGCTTTTGGTTCCTTGATATCCTTACCAATGAAGAATCTTGTTATATGCTCATCAGGAAGCTTTCTGGCTTTATACCATGATTTAAGATCTTCAATAGTCTTTGGTGTGTCATTGACGAAACGTTTATAGTACTTGTTTACGCCATTACAGTTGGGACACTTTTCATCATTTTCATCAATATAGGCACCACAATATTCACATTTTACTTTTGGCATATCTATTCTCCGTGTATTTTAGAACTGAATTTCAAGGAATTGCCTCTTTGAGCCTTCTTATGGAACTGATAGGAATAATGAGTAATATTATTCTTGAATATCATGATAGGCAAGGTAGTACTTTCCTCAACAGGATTGTATTGCGGACCATCAAATTTGACCTTATATTCCATCTCACCATCGTTATAGTATAGAGACAATTCGATCGTGGCATCCTTTTTATGTGTCAGGATAACCTGAACGATCAGCTCTTCAAATACTGATGTGACATTATAGGTCAGATCTTCGGAAAGCTTTTGCGAAGCACAGAAATCAAGAAGCTGTTTTTCGATCATACTGAAGCTGTAATCAGGACCCTGGATCATGATATCGATGATTCTCTTATTAGTAACAAAGGCTTGAGTACGGGAACGTTTTGGATGATCAAAGATCTCTTGAGGAGTTCCTTCTTCAAAGATCTCACCTTTATCAAGATAGAAGATGCGGGTAGAGACTTCTCTGGCAAACTTCATATCATGAGTAACAATAACCATAGTCGTATGCATGGAAGCCAGCCATTTAATGGTATTAACTACTTCATTGACCATAGCTGGATCCAAAGCTGAAGTTGGCTCATCAAATAAGATAACCTCCGGTTCCATAACCAAGGCTCTAGCTATGGCAACTCTTTGTTTCTGACCACCGGATAACTGATTAGGCATCTTGTCACAATGCATATCAAGACCCATTTTCTTGAGTATTTCCATGGCCTTGTTTCTGGCAGTTACGGTATCGGTATTTAAGATATCCATCTGTGGAACGACCAGATTATCCAGTACATTAAGATTATTAAACAGATTGAAAGACTGGAAGATCATTCCCACTTTTCTTCTTAGCTTGGTAAAGTCATAGTTTGGAGCAGTAATCTCTTCATCATTGAAAAAGATCTTTCCTGAAGTCGGTCTTTCCAGACCGTTGATCATTCTTAATAAGGTAGATTTGCCTGTACCGGAAGGACCAATGATCGTAATGACATCGCCATCATTTATGACACCGTTGATGTCCTTATGTGGTGTAGCATTCTCATATTCTTTTCTGATATGTTCAAATCTAATCATGGTAGTTCACCTTCATATTAATATAGTGCTCTAAAGGAATACGGATAAGAGCTACAAGTAGTGTACAAAGCAGATAATAGATAAAGGCGGTAACGATTAATGGGAAGAGGGCATCATAGGTTCTTCCTCTGATTATATCTGATGATCTGGTAACATCATTTACTGATACATAACCGACAATAGAAGTATTCTTGATTAAGGAAATGATTTCTCTTAAATAGGATTCCTTAATGATCTTGAGGATCTGTGGCAGGATGATATGGAAGAAGGAAAGCCAACGACCATATCCCAGTGCTACAGCAGCTTCTTTCTGGCCATAATCAACAGAGGCATCACCAGCCTTGATCAGACCATAGAAGGTATTACCAAATAAGAAACCAAAACCGATTATTGAAACAATACTTGCGTGTATTGAGGAATTATTGAAGACAACATAGAACAGCAGCATCAGTATTACAACAGCCGGTAATTTAGCCATCAGTTTCTGCACAAAATCAATGAACTTTTTCAAAGCAGGATTAATGCTGGAAAGATAATAAAGAAGAAGTCCAAATAATGTTCCGCCAATTACAGAGAATACGGAAATAGTTAATGTTACTAAGGCACCATTAATAAGCAGCTTATAACGGTCTTCTTCAATAAAGTTACGATAGATACTGTCAGTTATTCTTGTGATCAGATCTTTATCTTCAGAGACGATATCACCACTTCTGACCATGACGACATCTCTGCCGGTAAAGGTAGGTGTACAGAAGCTTACACTCTTTTCTCTTTCCGGGGTAATGAAAATACCATTGAAGCCAATGTCGTATTTGTTCATGGCGATAGAAGTTAACAGAGCATCAAAATTGACTGTACTGATGTCTAAGGCATAGCCATATTCATAACAGAATTCACTAAGCAGTTCTACTTCATAGCCCTGGAAGACATTATCAGAAATAAAGGAGAATGGTGCAGCATCAGGAGTAGTGACACATCTTAATACGCCATTCTTGCCATCAAGTTCATATTCCTGTTTCTTCTGTTCTGTACCATTTACATTGATCCACTTATCCTGCAGTTCTTTCAGATGACCATTACTTTCAATATTTGTGAGATACTGATTGAACTGTACAAGCTTATCCTTGGAATCAGGTGAGAAACAGACACCATAGTGAACTTCACCAACTGCTTCATCAAGATACTTTACACTCTGATTCTGTTTTACCATCATCATGGCAACAGGTTCATCAGAGATAAAACCATCGATCTTTCCGGAACTTAATCCCAGAAGCAGTTCAGAACGTGATCCGAAATAGACGATTTCGGAATTTGGGAACTTTTCATTGATCAGAACATCAAAGATGGATCCGGACATACATCCCATATTCTTACCATCAAGTTCCTGGATGTTCTGATAGACCTTGTTTTCTGTCTTCTTTGAGCAGCCGCACAAGATCATAAGCAACAGTAAAATTACCAGTTTATATCTATTTTTCATTGATTTTATGATACTACTCATTGAAGGATAATGCTCAAAGTTTTATAAATGAGAAAACATCTAT
>CAMNFQ010000120.1 GCA_946537295.1 uncultured Bacillota bacterium | reverse complement strand
CCTTTTAATTTGTATAAGGAATTCTGCAATTAACTTCAAATAATGATATGGAGGTAAAATGCAGAATATCAACAGAAATTATAAAGACAGACTATTTATTTTTCTTTTCGGCAAAGAAGAACGTAAAGATTTTACTTTGCAGCTATATAATGCCCTGAATAATACAAATTACACAAATATAGACGATCTTAGTTTCAATACCCTGGAAAATATCATCTATATCAAAATGAAAAATGATGTTTCATTTGTGATAAACAATCAGATAAATGTATATGAACATCAGTCATCTTTTAATCCGAACATGCCATTAAGGATGTTACTGTATATTTCTGATCTTTATTCTAAAGAATTAATATCAGAATATAACTCGCTTTATTCTTCTGTGCAGCTAAAGATTAAGGAACCGAATTTTATTGTTTTTTATAATGGTTCAGAAAGAAAAGAAGAAAAGATCATCATGAAACTATCAGATATGTACGAAGACAGGAAAAATGAAGCAAAACTCGAACTGAAGGTGACGATGTTGAATATCAATTATGGAAAGAATCAGGATATCTTATCAAAATGTAAACCTCTGGAAGAATACTCATATTTTGTGGATGAAATTCGGAAAGCTCATGGTACCGGTGCGAACATGGCAGAAGCTGTAGAAGGTGCTATAATGAAGTTGCCAGAAGACAGTATTATACAGCCGTTGTTATGGGCAAATAGAGCGGAGGTTATTGATATGATACTTGAAGAATATAATGAAGAATGGGAAGAAAAAGCACGTCAGAAAAAATTTAATGAGTTACAACAAGAGATTGTAAGCTTAAAAAGCGAAAATGAGAAGCAAAGAAGTGAACGTGATAAAGAGAGAAGCGAATCTCAAAACAAAATTAATGTATTGAATGAAATAATTGCTAAACGTGACAACGAAATTAATAAATTGAATGAAATTATTAAAAATCTGAAGGGGTAGTGAATATGTACAAAATCCTAACAGAATATGATGAAGAATGGGAAGAAAAAGCACGTCAAAAAAAGTTTAATGAGTTGAAACAACAGAATGCAAGCCTAAAAAGTGAAAATGAGAAGCAAAGAAGCGAATTTCAAAACAAAATTAACGTATTGAATGAAATAATTGCTAAACGTGACAGCGAAATTAATGAATTGAATGAAATAATTAAAAGTCTAAGAGGATGCTGAATGTGAATGAAATCCTAACGGAATATGACGAAGAGCAAGACTAAAAAGTTAAACTTGAATATAACGAGTTAACTAAAAAACCGTCTTAGAAATTAAAAATAGATTTTTCAAAATAATAATATCAATCAAAAAACATTGGGACAGTGATTACTGTCCCATTTTTTTATTTACATCTTTTTAATACTTCAACCAGATTTTCATAAGTTCTGTCAAATGAAGCAAGATCAAGCTTTTCATCAGGAGTATGCTCACCATATGAGTTTGGAGCATAGGTGATGATATCAAGATCGGGAATCATGCCTTTAAAGATTCCACATTCAAGTCCGCCATGGGTGGAACTTTCTTTCATCTCAATACCTTTTTCTTTAAGAACAGATCTTAGAATCTCTCTAAGTTTTGAATCTTTGGAATAATCCCAGCCATAGTAACGATCATTCACTTCAAAATCAAAACAAAATACTCTGCTGAGAATTTTTAACTGATTGATCATGATGTCGCCATGCGAAGGTAAAGCACTTCTGATCAGATCATCAAGGAACAGAATATCGTCTTTGATGTAGATGACACCGGCGTTAAGTGAAGCGACGCTAAGCCCCGGTATTGCCATGGAATGATGCTGAAGACCATTAGGGATGACATTCATGAATTCGATGATCGATCTGCTTTGTTCAGGATCAAGTGATCGTTGAGATGATTCAGCTATTTCGATCATTGCATCAAATCCTTCATCAGAATACTTTAGTTCATCTTTGATCTGATCAATGATGGTTTTGGCACAAGCTTGTAAATCTTCGAGTTTAACATTGCTGGCAAAGCTCAGATCTGCTTCTCTTGGGATAGCATTAAATTTCATGCCGCCGTTAAAATCAACAAGTTCGATATCATCAAAATTTTCGATCAGCTTATTAGCTACCCTGGAAGCAAGGATGATCGCATTTCCCAGTTCCATATGGATCTTTCCGGCTGAATGTCCACCTTTAAGTCCTCTGATCTTTATGGAATACACCGGCTTAGTACAAGGCTGATATCTCAGCTTTCTGGAAACGATCACTCTTGCACCGCCTGAGGAAGTGACGGAAGTGGCATCTTCCGATCCGGAATCGAGATTGATATATCTTTTTCCATGGAAGTATTCTTTCTTGAGGTTAATAGCACCAAGTAATCCGATCTCTTCCATGACGGTGAAGACACATTGTAAAGCAGGATGTTCAAGTGATTTATCATCAAGGATCGCCAGCATATAGGCTACACCCATGCCATCATCGGCTCCAAGTGTAGTTCCTTTGGCATGTAACCAGCCTTCTTCATCAACGTAGAGCTGTAAAGGATCTGATTCGAAATCATGTTCAATATCTTTATTTTTTTCACAAACCATATCCATGTGAGCCTGTAAGATTATTGGTTCACTATCTTCATATCCTACAGAAGCAGGTTTTTCAACAATGACGTTGAACATATCATCCTGAAGATATGAATAGCCGTGTTTTTTGGCGAATTCAACAACATAGTCTGATACAGCTTTTTCGTTTCTTGATCCTCTTGGTATCTGAGAGATTTCATTAAAGTAAAAACAGTGTTTTTTGTTCAGATCAAATTCCATATTGTTAACCTCGTTTCTTTTTCAACATTATAGCAGACTTAGAAAGTATAATTGAATCAGATGGACAGATTATATATCAGCAGTATCGGCATCGAAAAACCATTAGACAGATCATCGTATCTCTATGGTATTCCGGCGATCAGGCAGCTTGAAAAACAAAGACTGGTCTTTGATAATCAGGTCAGTATTTTTATTGGTGAAAATGGTACTGGCAAATCAACCATCCTGGAAGCTATGGCAGTAGGCTCAGGTTTTAACGCAGAAGGAGGGACAAAAAACTTTCGCTTCTCAACTAATGAGACGCATTCCCCACTTCACGAATATCTGACAGTAGCCAAAAGTGCTCATCAGAAAGATGGTTTCTTTTTACGTGCTGAAAGCTTCTATAATTTTGCCAGCAATGTTGATGAACTGGATAAAGGTGGAGGAAGTTGGCGGATAATCGACAGCTATGGTGGTATTTCCTTACATGAACAGTCCCATGGTGAAAGTTTTCTTTCGCTAGTAAAAAATCGTTTTTCCGGTAAGGGACTATACATTCTGGATGAACCGGAAGCGGCCTTATCACCTGCAAGACTGATGCAGTTACTCTGTTATATCCATGATCTTGTCAACGACGATTCACAATTCATTATTTCAACCCATTCCGTGATCCTGATGTCTTATCCTGGTGCCTCGATCTTTGAGTTATCTGAAAAGGGAATTAATAAGACAGATTATCGTAACTCTGAACACTATCGCATCACCAGGGATTTTATTGATAAGCCGGAAGTGATGTACAGATATCTGTTTGAAGAAAAAGAAAACCTCAGCTGATGCTGAGGA
>CAMNFQ010000119.1 GCA_946537295.1 uncultured Bacillota bacterium | reverse complement strand
ATATACCGTTTTTATATTTTGCCAATCGTCGGTCTGAAAAACCGCCAATCGTCGGTTTTATATTGAAAAAGGGAAGAAAAATGTGATGTTTTAAGTTTGGAGAAGATGTATGAAAAATTACAGAAGTAAGACAATACAACAAAGAAAACAATATAAAGAAACTAAAGACTCTGAGAAATATAGTATCAGAGTTTTTTAGTACATAATATGAAGGAATATCGATTGTTTTTGTGAATAATGATTGGAGGAAATGTTGCAGGAAAAACAGTTTATTTTGTAGTTAAGATCTGATCGGAATCGCTCATCCGATTTCGTTTTAGCATAATTATGCTAAAATAGTACTAATGAAAAATAAGGATAAAATCAGACCGGTTTCAGATTTAAGAAACAACTTTGCTGAAATATCCAGGCAAGTACATGAAACCAAAGAACCAGTTTTCCTGACAAAGAACGGATTTGGAGATATGGTGGTTTTAAGTATGGAGGCTTATGAAAACCTTCAGTTTGAAAGTGAAGTCTATTTCAAACTGAAAGAGGCGGAGAGAGTTCGCAGAAACGGCGGTAAAGATTATTCACCAGAAGAAGCTTTGAAGATGTTACTGAAAGAAGCTGAGTAGTTTATGTATTCTATCAGATTTTCACAGATCGCCTATTCTGATATGAGTGATATAGTGTCTTATATTTCTCATAAACTTAAAAATAATGACGCGGCTAAAAAAAATCGCTCATAAATTTATCGAGAGTTCAAAAACACTTATGGATTTTCCATATGGAATACCAGTCTATCACCCGTTGAAACCTTTAGAACACGAATATCGAAAACTTATAGTAAATAACTATACTATGTTCTACTGGATCGATGAAGATATAAAAACAGTCTATATCGAACGTGTAGTATATAGTGGCACTTATCAATCTAATTATCTGAAGTGAGCATCTAATATGCTATATAAGAGTTAATCATTAGTGGTTCTGTAATAGAACTGCTTTTTATCTATTAAATGATTTAAAGGAATAACACATAGATTCTGAAATGATGAAAAGCTGATATTATTTTGAAACATTTCTTTTAGAGAAGAAGGTATCAGCAGCCTTAGGATAATTGCGCAGATCAAAGATCTCTTTTGAGTGGGTCCTGATCATCTCATCACACAGATGGCCATGAAGCCATACCGCATCAGTGGTTGCCGTATATGGATCATCATATAAGGCGCATAAGCCTGCTATCATACCGGTAAGTACATCACCTGAACCGGCTCTGGCCAGTGCTTCATTGCCACTGTTATTCTTGTATACCTGACCAGCAGGTGATACAACAAGTGTGCCAGGACCTTTCAGTACTAGAATGACATTATGTTCCTTGGCAAAATTAACCGCAATATTCTCCCTGTCTTTTTGAATCTGGGCAACACTCATATTACATAAAGCAGAGAATTCACCCAGATGAGGTGTCATGATAACGGTGTTGATCTTCTTGTATAGATTCTTATCATCCGCAAACATTCTTAAGCCATAGGCATCTACAACAACAGGAACTTCAGCATTAAGCGCTTCTTTAAGATATTCTTTGGCAAAAGGATGATTATTAAGTCCTGATCCTATAGCGATAGAATCGACCTTTTCCGTTAGGTTAGATTTTTTCAGATAATTTCTGTCATTACATTCATCCACATGATAGACGGCAGTAATCTCATTTGTCGCAACGATCGGATAGATACTTTCGGGAAGTAGGGAATGAATATAAGATGCGCCAGTCGATCTGGCACCAATGATATTAAGGATCGCAGCCCCAGCCATACCTCTGGAACCGGAGATAAATAAGACACGTCCATTATCAAATTTATTGGAATCTTTTTTTCTGATAGGATAGTGTGAAAAAAACTGTTTTTTGTTCATAGTTTCATTTTAACTCAATCATTAAGTATAGATTATAATTAATGTATGCTTGAGATCCGAAAAAGCACTTATGACGACCTTGACAGGATAGCCGAGATCTTTACCTATGCCCGTAAACAGATGGCTCTTAATGGCAATCCCAGTCAATGGAAAAATGATCGTCCCTCAATGGAACTGGTTAAGAAGGATATAGATGTTTCCAATTCCTATGTTGTGCTTAATGAAGGAAAGATCGTAGCTACTTTTGCGTTTATTGTCGGAGTTGAGCCAACCTATCTTGATATTGATGGTAAATGGCTGGATGATGATCCTTATGGAACGATACACAGGATCGCATCTGATGGCAGTGTAAAAGGAGTCTTTGATCAGGTGATTGATTATGTAAGTAAAAGAGGCGTCGATATCAGAATTGATACCCATAAGGATAATAAGATCATGAGACATCTGATTGAAAAGAATGGCTTTGTATACTGTGGAATAATAATCGTGGATGATGGAACACCACGTCTGGCATATCAGAAGAAGATAAGATGAATAAGGTACTGGTAATAGTTGGTCCTACTGCCGTTGGCAAGACAGCTTTTGGCATCAGATGTGCCAATACTTTTAATGGTGAAATAATCTCAGGTGATTCGATCCAGATCTATAAGGGTCTGGATATCGGCTCAGCCAAACCAGATGCGAATGAACTGTCACAAGCCAGACACTATCTGATCGATATCAAGGAAGCTGATGACAACTACAGTGTCAAGGAGTTTCAGGAGCTTTCCCGCAAGTATATCGACAAGATCAGTAATGAAGGAAAACTGCCGATCATTGTGGGAGGCACCGGTTTATATATCAAGGCATCTTTGTATGACTATGTCTTCTTTGATGAACAGGAAGAAGATGATCAGTATGAGGATCTGAGTAATGAAGAGATCTATGAACTGCTTAAACAGAAAGATCCGGCAGCGCTAGAAAAGATCCATATAAATAACCGCAAGCGTCTGGTCAGGGCGCTCAATATCTATGAGAAACATCATAAAGGGATATCGCAGATCAAATCCGAGCAGGAACATAAACCGATATATGATGCTTTGATCATTGGTCTGACGATGGATAGAGAAACCCTTTTTGAAAGGATCAATTTGCGGGTAGACAGAATGATCAATGATGGTTTGCTTGAAGAGATTAAAGGTTTATTAGCTAAGGGTATCAGCTTTGATGATCAGTCGATGCAGGGCATCGGTTATAAGGAATTCAGGAATTATTTTGAAGGCACAAAGAGTCTTGAAGAGTGTATTGAAGATATCAAGATCAATTCGAGACACTTTGCGAAAAGACAGTATACCTTCTTTAAGAATCAGTTGGATGTAAAGTGGTTTACTGATCAGGAAGAAGCTATCAGAGAGGTAGAAAAATGGTTGATCTGAGCAGAATGGAATATCTGATCGGTAAGGAATCACTGGAACAGATAAAAAAGCGTAAAGTACTGATATGCGGTTGTGGTGGTGTAGGTTCTTTTGTTGCGGAAGCTCTGTGTCGTTCCGGTTTAGGTTATCTGACACTCCTGGATTACGACAAGGTAGAACCATCCAATCTCAATCGTCAGCTGATGTCTGATAAGCATAATATCGGACAGGTCAAGACAGAAGCTTTAAAGAAAAGACTGGAAGATGTCAGCGATACGAAGATCGATACCATCAATGCCTTTATTGATGATAATTTTGAACTAGATAAAGACTATGATTATGTGGTCGATTGTATCGATACACTTACCAGCAAGTTCACTTTAGTAAAAAAATGTCACAGTGTTGGTATTCCGGTTCTTTCTTCCTTAGGTTCTGCCAGAAGGATGAAGGTCGAAAATATCACTTTGAC
>CAMNFQ010000118.1 GCA_946537295.1 uncultured Bacillota bacterium | reverse complement strand
GTCATTTCAAACAGACGGCTCGCCCTCTTACTGAAAAGAGTAAAGAAACGGATATTATCTTCTTTAAAGAAATCGTTCTCGTTTTCTTCCAGTTCCTGAGCCAGATCGATCAGTCGATCATAATGTGTCTTTAGAATTCTTAAATGATCACGGATACTGTTGATATGATTGAGATCGTTGTTCTGTTTACTGTTGATTATCTTATCTTCGGTTTCCAGCAGTTTCTCATATTGTTCTAACGTTGTCAGATCACCTTCAATGATCTCTTCTAGAAAATCATAGATGAATCTTTCAAGACTTGGGCTGCGCCATTTTCGACTTTTTACAATTCTCTCAATATATTCGCTTGCCCAGTTTCCACTATCGATGAATACGATTCCTTTTTCATCTAAGGCAAACGCAAACTTTTTCTGATCTACATGGTTGTCGATATAACATGGAATCACAAAAGAACCGGTAATTGAATCATAGTTTACTTCTGCCATGGTTGTATGGATATTATCAGGCTCAAAATCAAGATCGATACCCATATTAAATTCATCGCGCTTTTCCTGCCATTGCTTTGGTGTAAGCAGTGCCACATACTGTTTTTCGCTCTGCGGACGTTCAGTATCATCACATTCTTTAAGCGTGTCTTCAATCAACCAGTTCATATTATCAAATCCTTTTAATATCTTTAATTCTTTTCAATTCTAACACAGTGGATGATCTATTATTCAGGAATAAGATCAAAGATCTCATAACGGGAATGCGCTTCGCTTCTTAGAGGGACCGCCCAACCTGCAATTCCTGGAGTGATATAAAGAGTAGTATCACCTACATGATATTCGCCACAGGTATTGAAACCAGCCAATTTATAGATGGTCTGAATCGGGAAAAACTGAGCAGCATGGGTATGACCGGATAGTTGAAGGTCTGCCTTGAGTTCAATGATCTCATCATTCTGATAAGGAGTATGATCAAGAGAAACGATATAGGATTCTCTAGGCATGGATGGAAGATCCTTTACAGCTTTTCTCTTATCAGGATGAGAAGGATCTTCTCTTCCTAGAAAGATCAGATCATCATTGATCTTTACAAAGTCTTCATAAAGGATAGTGATGCCATTATCCTTGATCACTTTTTCTAATTCAGCTTCTGTATAGCGTTGTACTCCCAGTATTTCTATACCACTTTCCTGACGATCATGGTTACCATAGATGAAATAGGTTGGAATGTTTAATGAACCGATCTTCTTATAGATGTATTCCATTTCTTCTTTAGTGGTATTTTCATCTGTAATATCACCAACCAGAAGCAGGTAATCAGGATTCTGACTTGCCAGATCATCTAGAGCATCATCAACTGTCTTTCGACTTTGGGAGGATCCATAGTGCAGGTCCGCAAAGAAAGCCAGACGATATTCGTGTTTAAGCTTTGGGCTGCTGATCGTATGAAAATCAGGTCTGATAGTTTGCATATTGATGATGTTATAGACAGCGAAAACAACAGCAAGCAGTCCAAATATAATTGGTCTTATATTATTTGTTTTCTTTTTTAATATATATGCAACAAATGAAATTATGTCGGTAAAAACATCCGGGATCAATGCCAGATATAACGCCGCAAATACATATTCATGTTTCCAGACGATCTTAGGAGAATACGCAATCAGAGCCAGACCCAGTAAAAGAGTCAGTACAACTTTAACTACAAATAACAGTCCTTTGATAAAAACATTTCTGATCTTTCTTAATGGTATCTGGACGACATAAACCAAAACACAAGCAACAACAGTGTAAACAATTAATTGGATATATAATTCTAAGGTCATAAGTTTTCCTCTTTATGCTTTCATATTATATTTCCATTTAGATATTTAAACAATGTCGGTATGATTTGTTTTACTGTTTTTTTGCTTATGGCAATTATATTGACAAGAATAAAAAACCAACAATATAATGCAAGAAGTAGTAAAACGAAGGGAGGACTAACACCTTGATTGCAAATTCGTTAATGTCAAAGGGCAAGGTTGGTCTGTTCGGTTTAATCGAACGTTCCGCAAACCTTAAAAGTGCGCGTATGTTTGTTGGTCTTGAAGTACTTCTAACCGCAATATCTGCGATTCTTTATCACTCAGTTCCGGAACTAGAAGCAATCGTTTTCTTTATGGGCTTCTCGATAGTTCTGCTGATTATTTCGATAGTGGAGCTGATAATAATAAATAAAAGAGAAGGTGTTGGAAAGTATCTGAAATGGATAATAGGGATAGGCTTTGTTATTTCGGCCGTTACCACCACTTCAACTATGGGAGTTGGCGGCAGTATCCTCTTTGTATTTCCAATGGTACTTAGTGTGCAATACTGCTCTGTATTGTTTTCGATCTTTATGTCAGTCATTACGATCGGAGGCAGTTTCATTCCTCTGCTTCTGACTTCGTTTCTGTCCTTCTATGACCTGAATGTCGTTAAGTTATATCCGGGTTCTGTTATTACTGTTACGACAACGTTGGAATCTGCACTCACTCCGGAAATAATTGATGTAGCTGGTACTAAAATCAACGAATTATTAGCTATCTTCTTGCCGGCAATTCTGTTTCTGGTTATCATTGCCTTTGTTATCTGCGTAATTACTCACGCATTCCGTAGTTATTTACTGGAACAGTATAGAATGTACCAAAACACAAGAGAGTAGGATGATGCATATGGATTATATTAAATATATTACTGATGGAATAGAATCAATCTGTAAGAATCATAAACGCCGTACGGCAGGAAGCAAAACTGTAAAAACCGCTCAGGCTCAGATGGCTGAAGAAATGAAAGACTATGTTGATGAAATAAGGACACAACAGTTTGAGATGCATCCACACGCCTTTATCGGTTCAATACCTCTTGATGCTTTTCTCAGTCTGTTTGCCTGTATACTATTCGTTTCTGGATTTTATTCTGGAGCATTATGGCCATTTGTTATCTCGATGATTCTGACTATCTCTGCTTCGATTATTATCATTGTGGAATATGTCCTGTTCTTGCCATTTACTGACAAATTATATCCAAAACGTACAGGACAGAATCTATATATGGTCCGTAAAGCAAAGAACACTCCTAAACGACGCATCATTCTTTGCGGACATGCAGATGCTGCCTATGAAATGCCAGTCCTTAAGCATTTCCCGACTCCACTAATCTATATCTGCATCGGATCAGCATTCCTATACTGGGTCGTTAATTTCCTGTTCTGTTATCTTGCTATCGCAAACTTTCTGCCAGTCAAGGTCTTACATGTGTTTGTGGAGATTGAGATTATAAACGCAATTTTATTCACACCATTACTGTTCTTTGTTGACTGGGGAACTATCGTCGATGGCGCAAACGACAACCTTACCGGCTGTTTCCTTGCGATGAGCTTTCTGAAGGAAATGGCAGATAAAAATATTCGCTATGATGACACTGAGTTCTGTGTCCTGATCACTGATGGTGAGGAATCAGGTCTTCGTGGAGCACGTGCTTTCGCTAACGAAAATGTTGAAGAACTCCTGGCACTTAATACAATCGTTATAGCTCCGGATACCATTCACTCAGTAGAAGAACTCAGGATCTTCTCACGTGGTATCAACTATACTGAATCAAACAGTGAAGAAGTATGTAACCTCTTGTATTTTGCCGGAATGAAAAACGGTTTAGATATGCGTATTGCGGAATTCTATCCTGGTGCCAACGATTCAGAAGCCTTCTCAGCTGTTGGAATTAAGGCAGCTGCAATATGTGGAGTTGCTTTTACACCACAGGATTATTATCATACCGTCAGAGATACCTATACCAATCTGAATCCGGAATGCATCAAGCTTGTCCGTAAAATACTGAAGGATGCTATCGA
>CAMNFQ010000117.1 GCA_946537295.1 uncultured Bacillota bacterium | reverse complement strand
ACACCACGTAAGCTTACACTGATAAGTGCGAGTGATCAAAAGCAGTATGATGGAATTCCATTAACAAAGGATACCGTTACATATGATGCTTCTCGTATCTTAAATAACGATATCCATGATATCAAAGCAACGGGTTCACAAACTGATGTCGGCTCTTCTGATAACACAATTTCTTATAAGATCGAAGATAATGTGAAAGATGATTACGAAGTTGAAGAAGAACTTGGTCAGTTAACTGTTACTAAGAATGAAAAGAAAGTCACAATTAAAGCAAGTGATGATAGCAAGACTTATGATGGTACACCTTTAACAAGTAATTCTTTTGAAGTATTTGATCTGAATATTCAAATCTTTGAAGTGACAGCTGATTCTCATGGCTCGATCACTGATGCCGGATCTACTGAACATACAATAGACAATGTTAAGATCTCTAAAGATGGTAAAGATGTTACAGGTTGGTTCACCAATATTAATATTGAATCAGGAACCTTAATAGTTAATCCACGTCCAGTAACGATTACGACTGGATCAGCCTCTAAAGAGTTTGATGGCATGCCATTAACAAATAAAGAGATTACTGTTGGTGATATGAAGTTTGTTGAAGGAGAAGCAACTGTTCATACAACTGGTACAATTACAGAAAAAGGTTCTACCGAAAATACCTATGAAATTGTCAAAGGCGAAGGTTATAAAGATGGTAACTACGCTATTACTAATAACTTAGGTACTTTAACAATCAAAGATAACGAAAAGACAGAAATTACGATTACTGCTAAAAGTGCTGTCAAGACATACGATGGTACACCATTAACAGCAGGTTATGAAGTAACTGGTCTTAATAGTCAGTTATTTACGATTGAAGTTAAGACAACCGGTTCGATTACTGATGTAGGTACAACGGATCATGTCATTGATTCTTATACTATTAGAAACAATGATGGTAAGGACGTGACTGGATCATTTAAGAATGTTACGAAAAATAAGGGTACCTTAACTGTTAATAGACGTCAGGTCACTTTAACAAGTGAATATGCTTCTAAAGACTTTGATGGTACGCCATTAACTGCTCCTCATGTGACTGTTTCTGGTGATGGTTTTGTGGAAGGTGAAGTTGAAGATATTAAAGCAACCGGCACAATTACTGATCCGGGATCTGTTAAGAATACAATTAAGTACACAGAAAAAGAAAACTTCAAAGAAGATAACTACACTATTACGAAGACTGAAGGCACTTTAACAGTTAACAAAAATACGGCTGAAATCATTGTGACTCCAGGTAGTACCTCTCGTAAGTATGATGGTACAGCCTTAACAAATGACAATGGCACAGTAACTGGTGTTCCTGATGGCTTTACGTATGAACTGCATACAAAAGGAACAATCACTCATGTTGGTTCAGCCGATAACGAAGTGGATACGCTTGTCATTGAGAAAGATGGCAAAGATGTTACGAAATACTTTAACAATATCACTTATAACACTGGTACATTAACAATTACACCAAGAGAAGTTACCATTACTTCTGGCTCGAAATCATTTGTCTATGATGGTAAGAAACATGCTTATGATCACATTGATGTGACTGGTGATGATATTCTTGATCAGGATATCAAAGCTATTCATGCAACTGGTGAAATCACAAGAGTTGGCTCTCAGGTGAATACGATTACGATTACGCCAACGGAAAACTTTGTAGAAAGAGATTATACTTTTACCAAAGTGGAAGGTACTCTAACTGTTACCAAACATGCTGATGAAGTTGTTTTAACAGCTGGCAGTGATACAAAAGTTTATGATGGTACACCTCTTACAAACAAGACGTTTACTACTGATAATCTTTCTAGTGATTTTAAAGTATATGCGACAATTTCTGGCTCTATTACTGATGCTGGTAAAGTGGAAAATGTGATTACTGACTATAAGATCATGAAAGATGGCGAAGAAGTTACTGATCAGTTTGATAAGATCACGACCGTCAAAGGTACTTTAACTGTTACTAAACGTGATGTCACAATTACGAGTGCATCAGCTACAAAAGAATATGATGGTCAGCCATTAACCAATAGGACAACGCATGTGACTGGTAATATTATCAATAATGAAATTTCTGCGATTCAAGCAACGGGATCACAAACAGATGTTGGTCAGTCAAAAAATACGATCAAGTATGACACAAGCAAAGATTTCAAGGCTACTAACTATAATTTAACAGTTGAACCAGGCACCTTAACAGTGACTAAGAATACAACGGCTAAAGTTGTAATTCAGGCAGCCTCAGCATCGAAGATGTATGATGGTCAGGCATTAGAAAAAGCAGCCGCAACGACAACGGGTTTACCTGAAGGCATTAGCGCCAAGGTAACTGTGGAAGGTTCTATTACACATACTGGCAAGAAGGCAAACTTAGTGACAGATTATCATTTCTACAAGGGTGATCAGGAAGTCACTGACTACTTTGATACACCGGAAGTGAATGATGGTGTCTTAGAAATCACTAAGCGCAGCGTGACCTTAAAATCTGCCTCTGATGAAAAAGAATACGATGGCACAGCCTTAACCAATGCAAATGTGACAATCGCTGGCGATGGTTTCGTGGAAGGCGAAGTCAAGGAAGTCAAAGCTATTGGTTCTATTACTGATGTTGGCAGCACTGAAAATACAATTCATATCGAGAAAAATGATGGTTATGATCCATTAGACTATACGATTGAAGAAAATCCAGGTACTTTAACGATTACGCAAAATACCACTGCGAAGGTGAAAGTGACTGCAGATAGTGCTTCGAAAGTTTATGATGGTCAAGCCTTAACGAAGAATACTTATAAAGTGACTGGTTTACCTGAAGCGTTCCAGGTGAAAGCGACAGTAAGCGGATCTATTACGAATGTGAAAGATTCTCCAGCAGTGAATAAGCTAAGTGAGATCAAGATCTTCAAGGGTGATCAGGATGTCACGAAATTCTTCAAATATATCGATCATGAAGATGGCCGTTTAACAATCACGAAACGTCACGTCGTTATTGAAAGCGGCAGTGCGAAACGGGCATACAATGGTTCACCGTTAACCAATGATAAGATTACAGTCTCTGGTGATGGCTTCGTCAAAGATGAAGCAAGCGCGAAGGCAACCGGTACAATTACTGAAGTTGGAACAACGGCTAATACCATTAAGATTGAAGAACATGATGGTTATTTAGCAAGCAACTATGATATTGAATTACATGAAGGCACATTAGAAATTACCCCTTATACAGATACGATTACGATTAAAGCGGCTTCTCAGGAAAAGCTTTATGATGGTAAAACGCTGACAAATGATGATTATGATGTAACTGGTTTACCAGATGGCTTTACCGCTAAAGTAACAATTAAGGGTGAAATCACGAATGCTGGCAGCATTTCCAACAAAGTTGAAGATTATAAGATCTTCAAAGGCGAACAGGAAGTGACTGATCAGTTTGCGAATATCAATATCACGCATGGTACTTTAACTATTAATAGACGTCATGTCACTTTAACAAGTGAAACGAAGTCTAAACAATTTGATGGCACACCATTAACAGCGCCTGATGTGAAAGTCACTGGTGATGGTTTTGTGAAAGGTGAAGTTGAAGATCTGAAAGCGACGGGTTCGATTACCAAAGCTGGTTCTATCGATAACCCAATCACTTATACTAAGACGAAAGCTTTCCATGAAGATAACTATGTCATCAAAGAAGACATCGGGACATTAACAGTCAAGAAGATTGCTAAAGAAGTTACGATTACTTCAAACAATGCCTCTAAACTTTATGATGGTACAGCTTTAACGAACAAAACTTATACTGCTGATGGTTTACCAAATGGTTTCACTGCAAAAGCTGAAATCACAGGTACAATCACTGATGCTGGTAAGACAAAGAATACAATCAAGTCAGTTGTCATCATGAAAGAGGATAAAGATGTCACTGATCAGTTTGATTCTATTACGACTAAAGAAGGATTACTGACTGTGAATAAGCGTCAGGTTGTCTTAACAAGTGCAAGTGCAAGCCGTGAATATAATGGCTTACCATTAACAAGACC
>CAMNFQ010000116.1 GCA_946537295.1 uncultured Bacillota bacterium | reverse complement strand
CGATAGTAGTTGAGCAGATCTCTTCTGATCGTATTGACTGCCATCAGTTCATCCTTGTCTAACAAAAGATCTTCTCTTCTGGTACCGGACTTAGGAATATCGATCGCCGGGAAAAGTCTTCTCTCCTGAAGCTTTCGGGAAAGAATGAGTTCCATATTGCCGGTTCCCTTGAATTCCTCATAGATGACATCATCCATCTTGGAACCTGTATCAACTAAAGCAGTCGCAAGGATTGTCAACGATCCTCTTTCTTTTGTCTTTCTGGCAGCACCAAAGAATTTCTTTGGCATATACAAAGCATTAGGATCAAGACCACCTGAAAGGGTCTTGCCGCTTGATGCTTCTGTCAGATTATAGGCTCTGGAAAGTCTGGTGATCGAATCAAGCAGGATGAAGACATCCTCTCCAGCTTCAACAAGTCTCTTCGCATGTTCGATTGTCATCTCTGAAACATATTTATGCTTGGAAGGCTGTTCATCAAATGTTGAATAGACGATCATTACATTATCACCATGAATGACCTCTTTCATATCAGTAACTTCTTCTGGTCTTTCATCAATCAGCAATATGATCAGATGAGCTTTCGGGCATGATCGCAAAATAGATAAAGCTATATCCTTGAGGATCGTTGTCTTACCTGCCTTAGGAGGCGAAACAATCAGTCCTCTTTGGCCCTTACCGATCGGAGCGATCAGATCCATTACTCTCATGGAAAGTGATTCGCCCTGTCTTTCCAGTCTTACTCTCTCATTTGGGAATACCGGTGTCAGATCTTCAAAAGTTACCCGTGACCTGATCATATCAGTATCAAGATAATTGATCTTATCGATATAGATCAGAGCACCATAACGTTCATTATCACGTGGATCTCTTTTCTTTCCTATAATATGATCACCGGTACGCAATCTGAATTTCTTTACAAAGGTAGGAGAAACAAAGACATTATCATCGTTGTTTTCAAAGTTTTCACCTCTGATGAAACCATAACCATCTTCCATGACAGTCAATACACCTTCTACCGGTTTAGCTGAATCATTCTTTTTCTCAATGATTCTTGTTTCACTATCCCTGATTGGTTCTTCCTTGATTTCTTCTTTTTTCTCTTCTGGTATTTCTTCCATTAATAAATTAACGATCTCGTCTTTCTTGAGACCGTTAACTTTTATTTCTTTTTCTTTAGCCAGTTGCTTCAGTTCACTTAATTTTAATGCACTAAGTTCTTCTTTATTCATTAACTTCACCTATCAAAAAATATTCTGCCTGCTTATCAGCGATCATTAATGCTCTGATCAGATGATTATAGTTATATGGTTCAAATGATTCTTCACCAGAGCTTTTGAATAACTTATCTTCATTAGTGCGATATTCAACTTTCCATCTGGTCGCATCTTCTATACCATTGCCATTGTTACGATAATGTCTGTGCCATTTTTCAATCTCGGCTTTTTTAAGTTCTTCAATAAACTTCTCTGTATCACTTTCTTCAATATAGATATGTTTATTTTCGATTTCAGGAATTGTGCTTTCCACGATCAGATCGAGTTCTTCATCAAACTCACATATAAAAGAGCACTTTCCATCAAGACATTCAAAATGGTAGTTAAGATAATTCATGTTTTAATTCTCCTGGGTATTACTTAATAGGCTGAATATTTACTCTTTCATTAAAACACTTTTTTAAATAACAGACAACACGCCTGCTGTTCTATTAATACAAATCTATAGACCTATTTCATCAAAAATATCACCATCAATGGCTATGATATAGTCCATATCATATTTCTTTTTATCAGTTGAGACAATGATCCTTTTGACCAGATCGATCGCTCTGATCGAGATTGTTTCATCCTTATACATTCCTCCATCTTTGTACAGATCGGGAATGAAGTATCTGATCTTTACAGTAGGCTTATCTTTGATACAATCTTCAATTATTCTGAACCTGATATCAAGTTCTTCGATCTCATTATCACCCAGGAAAATCTCGTTTTCGGTTGTTCTGCCTGTTTCTTCAATTGCTTCATCATATCCTGTTAAGGCATCAAACGGCGCGAATTGAGCTGCCCGATCATAATTGCTCATATGCTTTCTGTTACGAGAAACAAAATGTTCCAGATTGATGATCTTATCATAACGGTGAGGATTCTTTTCGTTCATTGACGATGACCTCCGATCTGTTCATTGCGCTGTTGTCCTGTTGCGCCTTCTTCAAAATTTGTGCCCTTCAATACGGCGTTCTTACCAAAACGCTGTTTTATGTTCAACATGGCTTTAGCCAGCTTCTCATCTTTTTCTTCCTGTTGTTTTTCTCTCTGGTGAGCTTTTTCAATCTGTTCAGGATCAGAAAACAGATCAAACTGTTCGATGGTTGTCATATTCTTGACCAGGTCTTTGGCAACAATCCTGTTGGCACAGATATTGATCCTTCTGATCAACAAAGACTTATCGACAGTCTGTTCATATATCTGCATCATGGCCTTCATGATGACTCTGGATGATGAAGAAAAACGGCCTAAGGAGATCGTTCCTCCAGCTGGCTTTGGTACAGGCTTGCCATAGTAGCTGTTTACAACTTTACCTTTATAGCCTCTAAGGTCATTGGAAGAATCATAATTGATCACTAGGCTGACACTGTCAGTTACAACATTTTTTTCAACCATCTCAAGACAGAGATTTTCGATCATTTCCTTACAGACAACTTTCGCCTTCTCATAGGTATATGGTTCCATCAATACCTGACCTGAACCCAGAGAACTGGAAACAGGGCGATACTTCTTGATATCACTCATCTGACATGGCTCATAGCCCCAGGCATGATCGATCAGAAGTTCCGCATTGATGCCAAATTCATCATAAAGAACACCATCGGCTCTTAAAGAGAATTCTGCGATATCACCCATAGTATGAATATTATATTTAAGCAGTCTTCTCGCAATACCGTTTCCTACTCTCCAGAAATCGGTGATCGGCTCATGCGTCCATAGAATCTTTCGATAGGACATTTCATCCAGTTCTGCGATTCTGACGCCATCCTTATCTGCCTTCTTGTGCTTGGCTACGATATCCATGGCGACCTTGGCCAGATATAGATTAGTACCAATACCAGCTGTAGCTGTAATGCCGGTCGTTGCCAGGATGTCTCTGATGATCATCATCGCAAAATCATGGGCATTTACCTTGTAGGTATTAAGATAATCGGTGGCATCAATAAATACTTCATCAATTGAATAGATGTGCAGATCTTCCTTAGCTACATATTTAAGATAGATGTCGTAGATCTTGGTTGAATATTCAATATACAGACCCATACGTGGTACAGCTACAACATAATCAATAGCCAAAGAAGTGTCATCCAGCAATTTATCCAGCAAACATGATTTACCGGTAAACTTCTTATTCCAGGTCCTTTGAACCCTTTGCCTGTTTAATTCTTTTACCTTCTGCTCAACTTCAAATAGACGAGGTCTTCCCGGTATACCAAAAGACTTCAATGCGGGAGATACAGCCAGACAGATCGTTTTTGAAGTTCTTGAAGCATCAGCTACGACCAGATTGGTATTTAAAGGATCAACACCTTTTTCCACGCATTCTACTGAAGCATAGAAAGATTTAAGATCTATTGCGACATAGACTCTATCAGACATATTTCTATTTTAACATATATGCTTGAATACTATTCAAGTAAAGATCAAAAAGAAAAGATACCTTGCGGTATCCCTTCTGTAATTAATTATTTTATAAGGTTTAAGCTGCGCACCAGCCACCATCAACAGCCAGTTCAGCACCGTTGACAAATGATGCATCATCGCTCGCCAGATACAGACAAGCCTTAGCGATCTCAATTGGATCAGCTGGTTCTGGTGAGGTAGCAAGATTTTCCTGGAGCTTACTACATTTTCCTTCTGTTATATACGACTAACTTATATTAATTATATAATTTATCTTTCTTCGCGGAAATAACTAAGTCCTAAAGAACTTGGAGCCTGATTTTCCTTCTTGGAATGTCTGGAAACAACACAAAGTACGACGATCGTAACGATATATGGAAGCATCTTATACAGATTCTGCATATAGGT
>CAMNFQ010000115.1 GCA_946537295.1 uncultured Bacillota bacterium | reverse complement strand
CGTGCATATCCAAGTGAGGCGCAGGCAATTCTTCTTCGCAAGACATTCGGCTGTGTCCGTTTCCTGTGGAATAAGATGCTTTGTGATATAAAAGCGTATTACGAAAAGGAACATAAAACTCTGTATCCTACACCTGCACAGTATAAGAAAAACCATGAATGGCTTAGGGAAGTGGATTCCCTGGCGCTGGCAAATGTACAGCTTCAACTGAAAAAGGCGTTTCAGCGCTTCTTCAATGATAAGAAGATCGGATATCCAAACTTCAAGTCAAAACATCACAGTAAGAGAAGTTATACCACGAATCTGGTAAACGGAAATATCGTTGTTTTTGATCGTTCTATCCGTTTGCCGAAACAGATGTCAACGGTATCAGAAGAGATGAGATCTATTGGAAAGACTATGCCACACTTGTTTTCTATTCGGATGTCACAATGAAGAAAGGTGAAAAGTATACTGTCTTTGGAAGGATCAAGGCTAAACCGGGTTATGTTTTCTATGATCCGGTAACGCTGATCATCAATGGTGAAGAATTGTCGTCAGAAATTGAAGACTATACGCTCGAGAATGACAGTTTCTGTTTCTATTACAATATAACAGTTGTTTAAGACATGTTATATCAGGAATCATGAGTCAGACAGGACATAATGGACTATCAGAATACTATTCAGAACACAAGCCTTATTTAATAAAGAAAGCATATATAATAAATAGTATGAAAGACAATTACAATAAACAATATCCGACTTATTCCGGAAGTGATCCGTATGTATTCTTTTCCTATGCACATAAAGACATGGAAAAAATCGTTCCGATCATCGACCGGCTTTATAACGATAAATATCGTCTGTGGTATGATGCCGGCATCGAAGTCGGAGCAAACTGGCCGGAAGTCGTCGCTTCGCATCTGCTTAATTCAAAGACAGTAATCCTTTTCATATCGGAAAGCTTTCTGAAATCACAGAACTGCCGCAGAGAAGTAAACTATGCGGTAAGTGAAAAGAAGGAAATGTATTGCGTTTTTCTGGAAAATGTAAATCTTCCTGAAGACATGGGTATGCAGCTATCCACAGTAGAAAAGCTCTATGCTTCTGATATGTCTTCTGAGCAGATCGCTGAAAACATCGAAAGGAAGATCGGAAGTGATTATCTTGGTGATGGCATTACCGGTTATGAAACAATAAAGAAGAAAAAGACTTCGCTTAATATCTGGAGAATAGTATCACTGATCCTGGCCTTACTCTTACTGGCTTCAGGAGTCTTCATATACGGTTACTTCAATGACTGGTTTACTTCAGCCGGTACGAGTAAAAAGGTAGTAATTGATGAAGATAATGAAGAAGTAGAGATCGCTGAGTTCAAAGATACCTTATCCAAACAGCTGATGTTGAATTCTTATGATGGTGATGCCTTATATCTGGCAGGAAACTATATGGTTTCTGATGCTGAAGCGATCAGATATAAGAACGGGAAATGGTTTGTTGTTGAAGAAGAAGTAAGCGAATCGCAGATAAATGACTTATCGGTGATCGGTGAAAAGGAAATAATACAGTATCTGGCACTGGTAAACGAAAACATTGATGATCTGTCTGTTTTAAGCGGGCTTAAGGATCTGCTTTATCTTGATGTATCAGGTAATCCGTTAAGTGATCTATCATTTGTAAAAGATATGAAAGAATTACGTATTCTGAAGATCATCGATACTGATATCAAGGACTGCAGTATTCTGAATGATCTTGAACATCTTCGTTATCTTTATGTCAGTCTTGATATGTATGAAACCATCACCGCCACCATCGATCCAAGTGAGGTAGACATAATCGTAAAATGAAAAAGTATTCCGGAAACAAAGAACCCTATATCTATGGCTTATTCCATAAGGATGATGAACTTTCAGCCTTAGAAGTACTGGAATATCTTTATTCCAATAACTATAAGGTAAGCTATGATGAAAAGAATAAGAAAGATGTAATGGAAAGATCTTCTCTTATCCTGGCTTTTCTTTCTGAAAGAATGATCAATGATAAAAACTGTCTGGATGATCTATCCTATGCCTTTAGTAAGGATAAGACAGTAATAGCCATCTTTCTTGAACCATGTACACTTACTCCAGGTCTATCCCTGATGTTAGGGCAGACCCAGGGTATCCTTAAATATCAGTTAAGTGATGATGAGCTTCATGATAAGCTTCTTTCTTCTGATACTCTTACAGACCTTAAGATCTCTGATCAGCAAAAGGAAGCAGCCAAGAAAAGAAGTATGACTTTAATAATCGGCATAGCAGTATTACTTATCATCGGCTTATTGATAATATTACTCAGATCATATATCCTTAACAATCCTAATTCCCTATTCGGCTGGCTAAAAAGATCAAAACTCTCTCCTGGTCCCTATGAGATTGATCTTACAGAAAAGTTTGATCCTAAAACAGTCTTTATTGATCTTCCTGAAGATGCCGAAGTAAGCTATGAGATAAATGAAGAAAACAATACAATCTCCATCTATGTCAAAACAGGAGACAAGATTGAATCCTTTGAAGATCTTGAAGCGATACTAAGTCATCCGGAATATACGATTGATGAAAACATTACCGTTTCCTTATTAGATGGTGATGATCTAAGTAACTATGTCCATACCGATCCTGGTGTAAATGTAGAAACATCGATCAATGAAGACAACAACACCATGAGTATTACTCTATCAAAAGGAGAATGGACAAAGACCATCGAAAAGGAAATAACCATCGATAAGACCATCAAACCTGGTATCTATGTTTCCTATGAATGGGAGAATCCGTCGGATTTTCTAGGAGAAGATGGCATTGAGTGTCAGAGTGTATTGGTACTGCTAGCTGATGGAAAAGGTTTTTTAGTTAAATATCAGACGCAGTCAGGATATGAAGCCGAAGGTGCGTATTTTTGTCCTCCAAGCAGGGGTTTAAATTGGAATGAATCAGGGGAATTGACGTTTGACATGTATGATTATGATCTAGCACCTTCTTTTGGTAAACCATGTGATGTTTTTGGTGCGACCAGATGTGATGGATCTTTTCTGGCTATAGAAAATGGTAATCTTGTGGAATATGCAAGCGAAAACGAGATTATCAGATATCGCAAGGTTGATAGGTATAAACCACCTTATTTATTTACCGAAGCACCAAACTATAGGGTCGAAGGTTTCTGGCCTTATTATGAAGTGATGTATGAAGATCTTGAACACGATTATCGTGGAGTAAAGTGGGAAGAAGAAAATTCTACATATGAGGCTGTTAATGCTTTCGAGGACAGATGGTATGCTGGTGACCACAGTTGTTATACCTATTGTGGTTACTGATAAATTGCACAAATGACCAAGATTATTATGGTATAGAAACGGGAAGAGTACAGTTAATGTGGACTGTACTTTTTTGTAAGATAGACAATCTTAATTATTCATCTTGATATAGCAATGAATTATTGAAAGAATGTTCAAACGGATAATTCACATTCAAATAAAGATATGATTGCCTCTGACAGCAGACATAAAGCAGAATGATCCCCATAAGGCAATATATCTATACGAAATATCATTGTATTAAGAGAAAGGCAATTTAAAAAACATCAGTGATATCTACAAAAAACTAAATTGAGATTGCTGTATAAAAAAGTAATACAATAATATTGCCTATAAATCATTGGGTATTCTCTTTAGACAACTACTGTACGAATAACGTGTATAGGCCAAGTTTTATAAGAAATAGTGGTAGGAATTTGCCACTATTTTTTATATATAGGCATAGTGAAATAGAGTTGGATATTAGAGAATAACTAATAAATAAAAAACGCTCTTTTTAAGATAATGACTGATGATAATGACCAAGTAGAGAATAAAACTCTCATATCAAGTCATTTCGATGGATTTATCTAACGAAAACGACACATAATGATTTTTTTATCATCCCATATTTATTTCGTGTCTACGCAAGCTTAATAATGAGTCTGTAAGATGTCGTATCAGTCATAAAGTTGAAAAGAGCGATAATAACGGAAAATATGAAGGGCTTACCGTTGAAGAAATCAACGACTTCGTTTCTTCTTGTTATCCGGAGTTAAACAGAATTGACGCCTGCCTTTGTTATAACGAACTTGCAGGAAAACTCGATTCAAAAAAA
>CAMNFQ010000114.1 GCA_946537295.1 uncultured Bacillota bacterium | reverse complement strand
GAAAGACCGGTAGATTCAAGGTCAAATACGATATATTCAACATCGTTGAGCTTGTCATCAGTTGAGTTATAGACAATATCAAGCTTTGGTGAGACCATATTCATCTCACAACCATAGAGAACTTTAAAATCCGGTTTATTTTCACCAGCCGATTTCATTATTCCCTGATATGCCATCTGGGCTTCATGGAAACCCTGAAGACACAGATGATCAGTTATCGCAACACCACGATGTCCCATCTCATAGGCTGCCTTAACAACTTCCGTAGGAGAACAGACACCATCCATTTCCGAAAGTTTGGTATGCATATGAAGTTCTATACGTTTTGTTTCAGCATCATCAATAAGCTTGTCGTCATGTTCAACAAACTCGATTCTGGTTGCATCAAAAACATAATCATTGGAATAATTATCAAAATGATAGTTTCCATAGAAGGCTGCATACTTGCCTGGTTTATTATCTTTTAAAGCATCCTTATTGAAATACTTTCCTTCAAGAGCCTTAACGATCAAGGCATTACTTTCATCCTTGACATAGATCGTCTGAATAAGGGAATTATATTTGGTTGTGATCTCATCAACTTTGAATATCTCACCCATGATCTTGACATCACTGATCGCATCGACCAGATCATCGATCTTAAGTTCCTTGTATTCTTTTGGTTTACGATAGAAATTATTCTTCTTAGGCTGTTGGAAATTATTTTCTTCCTTCTTATAGACAGGAGCCTGTTCTACAACCGGTAAAGGATCTTTTTCTTCAACAACAAAGTCTTCCGGTTTAAGTTCTTTATAGATCAGATCGATATTCTTACGATATCCCAGATCATAGAAGAATAACTGGAGTTCATTTTTATATTGGGAATCTTTTTCATATTCTTCCTTATCCGTATATGATAGTTCAAAACCCGTATCAGATAATACCGGAACACAATATCTGAAACCATTAAACTGATTACGGAATTCATCAAGGTAGAGATTTATCTCTCTGATCGGGATCTGCTGATCATTTGCTTGCATCACCAGCTTGAGATTATCAAAACCTTCATCCTTAAAAAAACAGATAAGATCTTCATAGATCGAATATGGTAGAACCTTATCATTTTCGGCATTGATGATAATCTGGCCAGAAGAACGACGAAATAAAACATCAACAACTCTGAAGTTGCTTAAGTATTCGGCCTTGTCCTTACTGTAGCCTTTGGAATCAATGAGTTTCTGTATATCAAAGTTCATATCTGAGCTAATTTTTCTAGAGCATCTTTGGCAGCATTTTTCTGAGCCTGTTTCTTGCTGGAAGCTTTTCCATAACCATAGATCAGACCATCAATCTTAACTGCTACCGTAAATTCCGGATTATTATTTGGTCCAGCAACCGAAACTGTCTCATAGATGATCGATTTACGGGAATCAGCCTGAACATATTCCTGGAGTTTAGTCTTATAGTCAAACATATGTTCATCAACTTCCTTGATGTGTTCAGCCATCAGATCATCAAGCAGACGATAGACAACAGCCTGTCCCTGATCAAGATAGACAGCTCCAATAAAGGCTTCAAACATATCCGCTATGATCGAATCTCTGTTTCTGCCTCCGGTCTTTTCTTCCCCTATTCCCAGTTTAAGAAATTCATTCAAACCACATTCTCTAACGATTGCAGCAAGAGCCTTCTCTGAGACGAGATTAGAACGTCTTGTAGACATCAGACCTTCTGGTAGAGGTGGATCTATATTATACAATCTTTCAGCGCTGTAGACCTGTAAAACTGCGTCTCCCATGAATTCCAGTCTTTCATTGTCACCAGTCGCTGTCTTATGTTCATTCACATACGAAGAATGAATAAAAGCCTGATTGATCAGGTCTTTATTTTTATAAGGTATATGATACGAATCAAGGAATTCAAAAATATCCATACATGGTTTATTATACTCTAGCTGATGAAGTTTTTAGCCGCTATTTGCATGATTTCATCATAATAGTCTTTATACTCTTTCTTATCTAATGAGTTCATAATCTCATGAGCATCATCCCTGGCTGCATCAATAAATTTAGTATCTTCAATCAGATTTCCTAAGATAAAAGCCGGAATACCGCTTTGTCTGGTTCCTAAGATATCTCCCGGGCCTCTTAACTTGAGATCTTCATATGAGATCTTGAAACCATCATTGCTTTGACATAAAATGTTTAATCTCTGAGTAACATCCTGATCCTTATTATCCGTAAGCAGATAACATGTACCTTCATAATTTGAACGCTGTACTCTGCCTCGTAACTGATGAAGTTGCGATAGACCAAACTTATCAGCATCATAGATGATCATCATAGTAGCATTTGCCACATTTACTCCAACTTCAACAACTGTGGTTGAAACTAGAACCTGAACCTCATTTCTGTTAAAAGATTCCATGATCTCATCTTTTTCTTGAGAACTCATCTTTCCATGAAGTAAGCCTAATTTATAAGGACTTAAAACTTCCTTTAATGATTCATAAAGTCCATTTACATCCTTAGCCTTATAGTTATCAGATCTTTCAATTGCGGCAGCTACAATATAGACCTGTCTGCCCTCATTTAAACAATTCTTGATATCTGGAAGAATATCAGCTATTGAATTCTTTCTGATAAGATAGGTCTTACATCCCTTTCGTCCTTTTGGAAGTGATGCGATTGTCGATATATCCATATCACCATAGATCGAAGAAGCCAGCGTTCTTGGAATCGGAGTAGCTGACATCAGGATAAAATCACAATCTGTTCCCTTATCTTTTAAGGCCTGACGCTGTCTTACCCCGAAACGGTGTTGTTCATCAGCGATGACCAAACCAAGTTTTTTATATTCGACATCTTCTGAAAACAAGGCATGCGTTCCAACGATAATATCTATTTCACCATCTTTAATCTGTTGTTTGACCTGTTTTTCATTGTTCATAGAACTGTATAAAACGCCAACTCTTAGTCCATATCTTTCAAACTGTTTTTTTAATGAAAGATAATGTTGCTTAGCCAGTATTTCAGTCGGAGCCATCAAAGCACCCTGAAATCCTGCAAGATAATTGGCGTATAAGCCAATCATGGCTACAGCAGTCTTGCCTGAACCAACTTCACCCTGAACAAGTCTGTACATTATTCTTTCGGATTTTAAATCTGACAATATATCATCTTTGGCCTTATGCTGATCTTGAGTAAGTTCAAAACCTAAATTCGAGATAAAATCATTGACTTTATCATCATCAAAATGTTTGGCAGCTTTGCCATTTTTGGCAGTATTTCCCTTAAGGATAGCCAAAGCCAGATAGAATCTGAGAAACTCCTCATATTTCAAACGGCTTATAGCTTTTGCCAGCATATTCTTATTCAAGGGATTATGAATATTTGCTAAAGCATCCTGATAGCTGATCAGTTTGTGTTTTGTTATCAGATCAGCAGGTACAATATCTTTGATCTGATCGCCACATTTGGAAAATGTAAACTGGATCAGTTTCTTGATGTCATTTTGTGATATTCCTTCTTTCAAAGGATAATAGGCAATAATTGATCCTAGTACATCTTTGGTATAGTAATTTGAAGCTGTTACTTTGTTGTTTCCCTCATATTTACCAACAACAGTGATCTGCTGATTCATATCAAGATTTCTGATCCAGGGACGATTAAATATTGTCACCGTCAGAATTTCATCTTCAAATAAAACTTTGAATCTCGTGGTTGAGAGTCTTCCATGGCGGAATGTACTGGGATAGCTAGCAAGTTCACCACAGAAACTGACTGTTGAACCCGCAGTAAAATCGGAATAGTGAACACTTTCTAACATTTCATATCGAAACGGATAATAAGAAAGGATATCGTTGCTTGTTTCTAATCCCAATTTATTGCAAATCTGCTTACGTCTGTCCGTAAGCTTTAGTTCATCCAGATTCATATAATTATTTTAACTCAGCAATGAAATATGTTAAAATATTAAAGCATCCCTGAATGGCGGAATTGGCAGACGCGCACGACTCAAAATCGTGTGGAGCAATCCATGTCGGTTCGACCCCGACTTCGGGGACCATATTAAACATAAAAGTACAGAGATTTCTGTACTTTTTGTATGTTTTGTTTAGTTAGATAAACCTGCAATTTATCTTTCTTTTTGTTATTACCTAAGCCCAATCTTCTACCAATAGAT
>CAMNFQ010000113.1 GCA_946537295.1 uncultured Bacillota bacterium | reverse complement strand
ATTTTTGTCAGTTTTTCTTTTGAAAAAGGGCTTGAAATAAAAAAATAAAAATTATTTTCTAAAAAGATAAAAAAACGCTAAAAATAACGTATAATGATTTTATTTGAAGGGGGGTAATGACTGTGGAAAAATTGATTGAATTCAGAAACATTGTCAAAAATTTCGATGGTCAGATGGTATTGAAGGGAATAAACCTTGATATCTATGAAAATGAGTTTGTTACTCTTTTGGGACCATCAGGTTGTGGTAAAACTACCTTACTCAGGATCCTTGGTGGATTTCTTGATCAGGATGAAGGTTCAGTAATCTTCAATGGTGAAGAGATTTCTCAGATCCCTGCTTACAAGCGTCCGATCAATACAGTTTTTCAGAAATATGCACTGTTCCCACATCTGGATGTCTATGAAAATGTTGCTTTTGGTTTAAGAATCAAGAAGATGTCTAATGACCTGATCAAACCGAAAGTTGACAGAATGCTGGAACTGGTAGGACTTGGTGGCTATCAGAAGAAGAATGTAACACTTCTTTCCGGTGGTCAGCAGCAGCGTGTTGCGATCGCTCGTGCTCTGGTAAATGAGCCGGATGTCCTGCTTCTGGATGAGCCTTTATCTGCTTTGGATGCCAAACTGCGTAAAGAGATGCAGCATGAACTTAAACGTATCCAGCAGGAAGTAGGTATTACCTTCATATTTGTCACTCATGATCAGGAAGAAGCTCTGACCATGTCTGATAAGATTGTTGTCATGAAAGATGGTGTCATCGAACAGATCGGTACACCAACAGAAATATATAATGAACCGGTTAACCGTTACGTCGCTAACTTCATTGGTCAGTCAAATATCATTGATGGAATCATGAAGAAGGATTATCTGGTCAACTTTGATGATAAGGACTTTGAATGTGTCGATCATGATTTCAAAGAAAATGAACCGGTCGATGTTGTCATCAGACCGGAAGATATCAAGATCAGAAAGAAAAACAGAGGCCAGATGAATGGTCAGGTCATGTCGGTATTATTCAAGGGTGTTCATTACGAAGTTATCGTCGAAACCAAGCGTGGTGCAGCCAAAACAATCAAGCTGCATGTGCTGGGTGATAATGATGTCTATAATGAGGCAGCCAATGAAAAGATGTCTGCTTCTGATTTCCTGATGGATATTGAAGATGTTTCCTCCATTACGGATCAGGATCTGATCCTGCGTGCCAATGCACAGGCCTGGAATCCTGATACCGATGAAGAAATATCTATCACTTCTGTTAAGCATGACATCAAACAGGAGGAAGGAAAATATAGCATCACTTTCAGAACTGATGCAGGTACCAGTATTATTGCTGATGTAAATGTTGTCTTGCCGAAAGTAAATGAAGACAGTGAAGAAAAGATCGGTATTCAGGCATTTGATGTCTATAAGACGATCGATGAGATCAAGGAATCAATGGCTATTTCTGTTGATCTGAAGACCTGGGCTGATGCCTATGCCTGGGATTTGGAAACTGAAAATGAAGTTGAGATCGATGATGTACGTTTTGACTTTGATCCAATGGCGATTGAAGAAGGTATCTATGATGTAACATTTGTTACCGAAGGACGTACCTATAAGATCCATACGACGGAAAATCAGGAAGAAGGCGATATCGTTTCGCTCGATTTCGATCCTGAAGATATTCATGTAATGGAGAAGTCAGTAGGCAATGAAGAGCTTTAGAAGACTAGTATATCCTTACCTGGTCTGGGCAGGCATACTGATCGTCTTACCGATGCTGATCATCATATTCTATGCGTTCTCTGATCAGGGTAATTCTGTCATTCCGGTCAAACTGACATTAGATAATTTTGTAAGGTTTTTCTCCGATCCGATCTTTATCGAAGTATTGGGAAGAAGCCTTAAGCTGGCGCTGATCACTACGATCATCTGTATACTCTTGGGTTATCCTGCAGCCTATATCATTGCCAGGATGAAACCTGATTCACAATCTCTGATCGTATTACTGGTTACTTTACCTCAGCTGATTAATATGCTGGTAAGAACCTATGCCTGGAGAGGTATCTTGCTGAATGTTGATATCTCGCCAGAGATCAAGGTCTATATCGGTATGGTATATAACTTCCTACCGTATATGATCTTGCAGATATATACTTCACTTTCCAAGATGGATCCATCTCTTGTCACTGCTGCCTATGATTTGGGTTGCAATGAAAGACTGGCGTTTCTGAAAGTGACATTACCACTAAGTGTTCCCGGAATCATTTCCGGTATTACCTTAGTCTTCCTGCCTGCTGTTTCAAGCTTCTTTATTCCGAAACTGCTGGGTGGAGGATCATATGTCTTAGTAGGTAATCTGATCGAAAACTACTTTGTAACAACAGGAGACTGGAACTTCGGTTCAGCGATCTCACTGATCATGGCCTTAGTTATCCTGATCTCGATGTATTTTACCAGAAAGTTCGATTATGATAAGGAGGCTGTATGATGAACAAGAAAAGATCCTCATTATCAAAGTTCTATCTGGTTCTGGTGATGGCTTTCTTCTATCTGCCGATCATCTATGTTGTGCTGTTTTCGTTTAACTCTTCCCGTTCCTTGAGTAACTTTACCGGTTTCTCATTACAGTGGTACCAGAAGATGTTTGCGACCAGAGCAATGATGGAATCGATCTACTACTCGGTACTGATCGCAGTTATCGCAACACTTGTTTCAACGGTTGCCGGTACGATCGTAGCGATTGGTCTTAGTAAATCGTCACATCTGATCAGACAGGTGGTAACACAAGTCAATAACCTGCCGATGCTTAACCCTGATATCGTTACAGCAATCGGTCTGATGTTGTTCTTCTCAACACTGAATATACCAACCGGTTTTGGAACATTACTGCTGGCACATATCATCTTCTGTATCCCGTATGTCATGTTGTCAGTTACCCCAAAACTGCGTCAGCTTGACGACAATGTCGCTGAAGCTGCATTGGATCTGGGTTGTACACCTTTTCAAGCTTTATATAAGGTTATCATCCCTCAGATCAAGGAAGGTATCGTATCGGGTGCCTTGGTTGCCTTTACGATGTCCTTTGATGATTTCGTGATCTCGTATTTTACGACCGGTCCGGGCATCAATAATATCTCTACTTATGTATATGCAACAACCAAACGTATCAATCCAAGTGTCAATGCCTTGTCTACTCTGATAGTCATCGTCATCACACTTGTCCTTATTTTTTCAAACCTTTTACCTTTGATCAGAGCAAGGAGGAATAAAAATGAAGAAACTGCTTAGTATCGTACTGGTTCTGTTACTGGCTAGTGCCTGTGGACAGAAGGGATCTGAAGAAAGTTCAGAACTGTATATCTTCTTACCGGGAGAATACATCTCTGATGCTGCAATTGAACAATTTGAAGAGGAATATAATGTAAAGACCTATATCACGACATTTGAATCAAATGAATCGATGTATACCAAACTGCTTGGCGGTACTGTCTATGACATCATTATTCCTAGTGACTACATGATCGAAAGACTGATCTCAGAAAAGATGGTTCAGGAACTCGATAAGTCAAAGCTTACTAATATGAATATGATCTATGATCAGGTACTGAATATGGATTTTGATCCAGACAACAGCTATTCTGTTCCTTATTTCTGGGGCAATGTCGGTATCTGTTATGATTCAACACTGGTCGATCAGAAAGATGTTGAAACTGAAGGCTGGAACGTCTTAAGAAATACTAAATATAAAGGTATGATCTACATGTATGATTCCATCAGAGATTCATTCATGATGGCTGAAAAGGCTTTAGGTTATTCCATGAATACTGATAATGCTGACGAGATCAATGCATCATATGAATGGCTGCTTGATATCGCAACAAACATGGAACCAGCTTATGTTACCGATGAAGCAATCGATGGTCTGGCTAATGGTGAAAAGGCTATGGGTATGATGTATTCAGGCGATGCTGCCTACATCATTTCGGAAAATGACAAGATGGCTTTCTGGGCTCCAACTGAAGGTACCAACTACTTCGTTGATGCAATGGTTATCCACAAGGATGCCAAGAATGTTGAAAATGCCTATAAGTTCATGAACTTCATCATTGACTACGATCCAGCTTATGAAAATTCAACATTTGTCGGATACAGTTCTGTAAATGCGGATGTCTTAAAGGATCTGAGTTCTGCTGGTGGTGACTTCGAAGGTAATGACGCCTACATTCCACGTAACCGTAACGCCAAGGATGAAGTATTCCACAACAACGAAGATGTCTTAAAGACAATCTCAGAACTCTGGGTAAAGGTTAAGAATACTAAATAATGAGACTGGTCGTTCAAAGAGTATCCTTCGCAGAATGCAAGGTTGAGGGCAAGATCACCGGAACCATCAATAAAGGCTATATGGTCTTGGTTGGCTTTGGGAACTCTGATGATGAAAAGATTGC
>CAMNFQ010000112.1 GCA_946537295.1 uncultured Bacillota bacterium | reverse complement strand
GAAGAACTGCTGTTGTTTGTGCTACTGTTAGATGCAGCAGGTTTATTTGAAACTGCAGTGTTGTTACTTGGTTTACTATTTGCTGTAGCAGGCTTGCTTGAAGCAGATGGCTTGCGGTTATCATTCTGGGAAGGTGCCTCAATTACTTCCTGGCTGTCTTCCTTTTCTTCTTTAACCTTTCTGTTCAAGGCGAGCGAATTTGTATATTTGCCATTGTCGTCAGCATACCAGATAGTTGCTGAATCGCCACTTAGATCACTGATATAGAACTTTACATAATCTTCGGTATCTTTCAGGAATAAGGAATAAATAAACCTTGAATTATCTGATCTTTCGATATATCCCTTGTTCTCATCGAAGTTTATGACATCAGGATAGCTGATGTCGAAGTGAAGGTATGCTCCTTCCTTTGTCGGCTCTGATTCCCAATAGCCATTGATATTGGAATGGTCCGGCTCTTTTACTTCGACTACTGTATCTATTGGTTCAACTTTTTCTGTTTCTTTTGTGACTTCTTCTTTCTTTTTTCGATCAGCAGACAATAGTTTTTGATCGCTGGTTAAATAGCCACAAGTACCTGTCAAAAACAGAAGAGCGATGATCAGAACCGGTATATTATAGTTTTTAAGTTTTTCTTTCATTCGATCTTTTTCCTCCTTTTCTGATTGCCCTTCCTTGTTTGAAATAGCCTTTCGAATGGATCGGCCCATTTACGGCAGCTGTTCGTTTATCCACTCAAAGAATTCATCGTCGTTTGATCCGGGTGCCGGTGGGTTCTGGTCTGTCACCGTCACGGATTCACCGGTATTGTTGTTGGTTATCGATACATCATAGTTACCGTTGGACGGCTGATAGTCTTCATAATCTATCGTGTAGGATTCGCTTGTTCCCCCTTCTGTGCTTGCTGAACCTTCGCTGTTTCCTGTTGCTGATGAAGAAACAGAGGATTGACTGGCAGATCCCGTATCAGTAGATGTCGCATTTGCAGCCGATGAAGTAGCTGTTTTTCTTTTTATGCAGGTGTTTGTTTTTTCATCATATACATATCCGATCTTACAGGCGGGAATGATCGCACAGGCGATGTCGCCTTCTTTTCCCATATCTTTGTATCCGTCAATACATCTGCATGATTCACCTTCCTTATCCCAGCTAGAGTTTTCAGGACATTCGGGCTGCGACTTTACTACCTCATAATTAAGGTCCTTTATAAGAAAGTTGTTGTGTTTGCCGTCACTGATCAAAATTTGCACGGTATGTGAGCCAATCTGCTCTGTTTCAGGATCAGATAGAAGCGATACATTCATCTCCTTTGGGGAGATCGAACAGTATTCGTTGATTTTGAAGTCACTTCCCTGCTCCACAACGATCGTTGTCTTGCATCCAATCGATGGTAACGGGACCTGTTCAGCCTTCACAGCTTCTGTACATCCGGATGCAAAAAGAAGCAGTATCGGAAAAGTGAAAGCAGCTATAATTCTGTTGAATGTCATCGTTCCCTCCAATTTCAGTATAAATCCATACTTTACATATAGTCAAGTTAATATAACTTATAATCAACTTTAAAAGCAAAATAAAAGATGTTTATATTAGTTATGCAAGCATCATTTGAGCCTTTTGTTTTGCTTCAGAATAATTTCCTGCATAGTTCACATAAAGATAAATCAGATCAGCTTCCGCTAATGGTTTCCTTTCTTTCTGCACATCAAGTACTTTTAGATCGGAAAACAGGTCGAGTGCCGCATTATTCTTCAGCACATTGGCGGCACTGTCAGAGAAAAACGTGATCTGATCAATCGTTTCTTTGTTCAGGTTACCAGCGCGGATTTTATTAAAAGCATCACAGTTGATATTGATACAGATAATAAAAGACATCGGATCTATGCTTTTCAGATATTCGATCAGCTTCATACCTACCTCCATACAAACAAAAAAGCAGCTAAAGCTGCTTGCTAACTCTAATCAGACATTATTCTTGCCTGTTTCTCAATATTTACATAATAGCATAACACTTTGGAGCGTGCAGTGACACTTTTTGTTCTCGTTACAACTTTTTCACATCAGCTTAATGCGGTGATGCATTTTGTAATGTTATTGTCTTCGGCGATCTGCATGATTCTATCAAGAAGATCGGTTGTCCTTTTTTTCTTAAGAGCATCAACGATAGCGTTGTCAATTTCCTTTGCAAAGCTGTGTCGATCAATATGATATTTTCCCGCCTGTCTTGTAATGCAGTTTCTTTTGCCACGATCATCCGTAATCATATAGATCTGCATTATATCAACCTGATAGTTCTCGTCGATCTCCTCGACTACCGATAAGAACAGACTGATAATCTGTCCTTTAACTTTTAATTCATTTTCTTTTTCCTGAAACTCAAGGACTTTTCTTTCAAGCGTGCTTTGAAGCGGATTGCTTGAATGAGCAAACAAGCCAAACGATGGCGAGGACAAACAAAGGAAATTGCTGATGTCGATCATCGTGATCTGATCGGCCATATTTTCTTCTTCTTCAGCAATATACCTGCAGCACGCTTTAAACTGGTTGATTGAGTATTGCATTATATATATCCTCCCACTCTCGCTCAGGATATCTCCTGATCAGTTGTCTAGGCGAAAGCTTCAGGATTTCGTTTGCTTCCATTCTGTAAAACGATCGCCCTTCAATCAGCTTCTGTCTTAACAATTCGGCAAATATCGTATCCTTTTCCGCGATCCTTCCAAGCGTTTCATCAACAAATCTGAGCTCTGCCTTCATCTTTCCCGCCACATACTGGCAAACCTGATTTCGTGGATCAAGATAGATTGTTTTTCCGATCTTTGTTTTCGATTGTCTGTACCGCCTGCAGCAGGATCTGAAGTATTCGTATGATTTCTTTTGCATATTGTCGTCTTTTGCTTTCAGCTTGGAAGTGAGCCAGCTTTGTTAAATGCCAGACTTTCACGAGGCAAGATCTTGCAATCGCAGATCTCCTCAGCCAGTTCTTCGATCGCTTCCTTATAGATATCTGCCTCATTTTGAATTATTTCTTCTATCCTGTCTTTAAGAAGAAGCAGATCATTGATTTTTGAAGCAAGCCTGAATTTAGCAAATTCCGGGAATCTGTTTACATACTGCTCTTTTATTGAACTGATCGCCGTAAGATAGAGATCTTCTGTTTCCTTGCTTTGCAGCAGTGGCGTGCAGATCTCTGGAACAGAATTGCTGATCGCTGCAAAAAGTAAAGAACATTCGGCCAGAGAATGATAGATCCACTCTTCCAATGGAAGTGACCAGATATCGCTGTTAGGAAAACCGTTGAGATAACTTAACGCGGTATCGTTTATCCAGACTTTATACTTCCACTCATTATTCACTGCTTCCACCTCCGATATTTTTTACGACATAGTCTATCCGATTTCTCTTTAAGGCAAACCCGTAATCATTCAGGATCGATACATCCTCATCGGTAATGTAAACAGGCCATAAGTCCCCTTCTTTGTATCCAGTCATAAAATAGTGAGATCCGCAAAACGAAAAATAACCAAGCACTTCATTGTCCTTGCTGACAGAGAACATCGGATCAAGCGAAGGGATTTCATCTTCGTATTGGACAAGGAACCCGTTTCCTTCATAGATGATTCTGTTCTCGTCTTTGATGTCTAGGTCGACAATCCCGTTTATTGATGATTCATCGCCAGGCACAGTGTAGTAGAATTTGATACTATTTTCATCAAACGCCTGAAAGACATCGATCGTCAGTGCTTCGGGCAGATCCTTTACATCGAACTCTGGAAGAACAAACTTTGCTTTTAATGCTTTTTCAATTTCACTCAAAGAGGCATGAGACACTAGACTTCCCGGTTCGATGAAAAAAGCTACTTTATCACCGTTGGTCAGGTTTTCTGATCTGTCTGGATAAACAGCAAACAGATCCGCACAGGATAGTTGTGCATCTGAAGTGACCAGACTTGCATGCGACGAAGGATTGAGTTTTTTTAAGGCATCGAAAATCTGTTGACTGCCGATCGCCTTATCGATCTCCTTCCAATCGAGCTTATGTGATAATTTCCCCAACCCGTTGGTTCCGTCGACTGCGATCTCAACGTAGTCGTTTAAATCTATTTTCTTTACCGAATTGCAGGACGTCAGAACAGCTGCAAGCAAGATCAAAAGCAACAGTTTAACAAACCGATTTGTCACTACCTACTCCCTCCTTTATCTTTACTAACTGTAAAATAATACATTACATAATGTCAAGATAAAGACCTCAAGGACTACAGAGTGCTCAATTTTCACTGATCATATTGTTAATCATGCCAAGGACATAGGCCTTAGGAGAGCGGACACCTTTTTCCTTACCGTCATTTTCACATATGCCATAACACGCATGGAAAAGATCGTTTACGTTTTCTTCTGAAAGACTATCTATCTCCCCTTCTTTTCCTTTGAACCGGTTGCT
>CAMNFQ010000111.1 GCA_946537295.1 uncultured Bacillota bacterium | reverse complement strand
TTTCTTTCTTCCGGTGTCAGATATTCCAAAGCATCCGCTATATCATTGTCATGATAATCTTCCAGAGCATGCTTTAAAGAATCATCAAACTCCATCTTCTTGATCAGTTCAACGATCTCTTTTATATTATTATTCTGATTAAATTCCATGTTCATATTCAGTTTCCTTCTTTCTTGCTTAATCTAAAAATATGAACCCGAAATATACCTTAACTGTTTAAAAAAACAGTAATGGAGAGCCATTACAGGTACACGGGTTACCAGGATCGGAACTTTGACTGCATAGGCCTTCCATTACTATCACCTTCCTTTTCTTTTTTTATTATAGTTTATTTTTATTATTCTGTTACATTATTGTTTCTAAAAAAGACCCTGCATAAGCAGGATCTTTATCTGTTTCATTTAGATAGTAATATCTGTTTTGACCTCACCGGCTTTATTGTTGGAAGCCGTAATGGTGATCGTATCACCCTTAGTCGCTTTCACGATCCAGCTGAGTTTCTTTTTAGCCAGAGCATTTTTCTCTGTTGCGATATTACCATAGAAATATACACCTGTCTGGGTAGCAGAATATCCACACAGTTCATCGATCTTAACTTCTGTAAGACCATGTACGATCTCTCCGCCTTTAATCGTTATACAGACCGGTTTAGCTGCCTTGATGTTTTTGGCAGTCTGGCTCAAAGCAGTTGATAGATAACCTCTGTTACCAATTAAAGCGCTGATCTTATAAAGACCTTCATCAACTACTTCAACATCCGTATTTTCAATTACCAGTCTAGGCATTGCTTTGATGAAACGGATATTGAAACGGGCATCATTTTCTAATTCCTTCAGCAACATATTCTCTGGCGGATTCTGATGCGTGAATTTGAAATTAAAACCACCGATCTCGACCTTTCCCAGATCAGGATGATCATATTCCTTCCAGTCAGAATAGTATTGTGGGGCATTGTCTTTTACCCATTTCAGACAGGCTGCAAAGCGTTTGATATCTTCTGCCTGATCATCAACATTCTTTTCGCCCCATTTTATTGGTACACCGGCTTTTGTAGCGATATCCCAGAATTCCATGGTATAGGCTGGAATGCCCTGTGTTTCAAACATCCAGTCATCAAGCGCACCGGAATCATAGAATTCTTGCGAACTAAGGAATGAATCAAAGATGTTGAGAGGTTTATAACCAAGTTCCTCTTCGCCCATCTTGGCGATCGCTTTAAGGATTCTGACATCACTTACCGGAGCCTTAGCTGATGGTTTGGTTCCAGGCGGATAGAGAATGATACCGCCACTCGTGTGACCGATTGCTGCCCCACCGATATTTGGATGAGCCAGTACAAAATCAACAATGGCTTTAGTTTCAATATTGCTTAAAGGATAATCACCAGCGCCTTCCTGTCTTCCTTCCGGGAACCAGCCATAAGGGAAATTACGGTTGAAATCTAAGCCCCATGTCTCTTTTGAAGACTTGAGATTTTCATCACCTTCATAGCTTTCAAAAGCACCTTCCGGATAGATATCATAGAACTCACCATTCATATCTCCCGGATCTCTTAAAACCATGGCTGAAGGATCTTTAGGATCTTTTTTCCAGGCACCATATGGTGTTTTGATCCTCATCATTCTGATGACACCATCATCATCAAGATCCATTTGTCTGATGCCGCCTTTTTCACTGTTGTATTCCCGATTGACACTTCTTAAAGAATAAGGCGTGCTCAGATACGTCTCAGCTCCATCAGGAGTTACACGTGGTATGACATAGATACACATCTCATCAATGAGCTGTGCGATCTCAGGATTATCTTCATAATTACTCAGAAGATAGTCAATCGTATATAAAGCACACATTGAACTTGTAACTTCTCCGGCATGTATATTGCCATCAAGATAGAAACCCGGTTTCTTGAGATAATCTCCTGTCTTGCGATTGGAAATGATCGCAACATACTGATTGCGGTTTTCCTTGGTAACACAGTTACTTTCAACCTTGATCAGATCAGGATATTTCTTTTCAAGAGTAAGCAGAACATTTTCCAGTTCAGCATATTTGTAATAGTGATCATATACGAATGTTGTTTTCATAACTTCTCCTATAAGACCTGTGAAAGGAATTCTTTGGTACGAGGATTCTTGGGATTAGTAAAGAATTCTTCAGGTGTTCCTTCTTCTGCAATAACACCTTCATCAATAAACAGGATCCTGTCAGATACTTCTCTGGCAAATCCCATTTCGTGAGTAACAATAACGCAAGTCATGCCGGAATCAGCGAGTTTCTTGATTACTTCAAGAACGCCCTTTACCATTTCCGGATCAAGAGCAGATGTCGGTTCATCAAACAGCATGACATCCGGTTCCATCGCCATCGCTCTGACGATTGCCAGACGCTGTTTCTGACCGCCGGAAAGCTTACGTGGATATTCTTCGGCCTTATCTGATAGACCGACCTGTTCTAATAGTTTATAAGCCGTTTCCTTGGCTTCCTTTTCCGGAATCTTTTTTTCCAGAGTCGGTGCCAAAGTAATATTATCTATGACCTTGAGATGAGGGAAGACATTGAACTGCTGGAAGACCATACCGATCTTCTGTCTGTGTCGATCAATATCTGTACTCTTGGCATCAAGTTTTTCCCCTTCAAAATATACTTCGCCTTCTGTTGGCTCTTCCAGCATATTAAGGCAACGCAAGAAAGTGGACTTTCCTCCACCTGAAGGACCAATGATACAGATTACTTCACCTTTATAGATCGTTTCAGAGATCCCTTTTAATACTTCAAGATCACCAAAATTCTTCTTGAGATTCTTCGTCTCAATTAATGGAATTTTCTTATCAGTCACTGACACTAAACCTCTTTTCCAGCAGTTTTACCAAAGATGTAAGAACCAGGGTCATGATCAGATAGATACCCGCAATGATGAATAACGGTTGCCATGACAGATACTTGTTTGCCAGAAGTGTTCTGGTATACATCAGTTCATATAACATGAATGTACCAGCCATGGAAGTTTCCTTGATCATGGCGATATATTCATTCGCAAGTGAAGGCAGGATATTCTTGATAGCCTGCGGCAGAATGATTTTAGTCATTGTATGGGAAGCACTCAGACCTAAAGATCTGGCTGCTTCATTCTGGCCGGGATCGACCGAATTGATACCACCTCTGATGATCTCAGATACATAAGCACTGGAGTTCATCGTCAGGGCGATCAGGACATATACTTCCTTATCAACGTTATTTAAAACCGGAACAGCGATCGGCAAGAAGAAGTAAGCAATATACATCTGCACCAGTAATGGTGTTCCTCTTAATACATTGACATATAAGGAAGCGATCGAAGATAAGATCTTACTTTTGGAAAGATGCATCAGGGCAATAAGAGCTCCCAATAACGAACCAAGAGATACGGCTATAAACGCGTATCTCAATGTTCCGATTGCACCTTTCAGAAAGATCGGCCAGTATTCAAACAGGACATCCAGTATTCCAGGACCCATGTCTACTCTCCTTCAAGAGCTACGATCTGGTCTTCAACATACATCTGCTGTAATGAAGAAGCCTGAGCGATGATATGTTTTCCTACAAAATCATTTAAAGTTTTATATTTGTCAGCATCGGCAGCTGGAACGATCAGAGTATGGAAAGTAACTTCATCATCACCAACATAACCGACTGATAGTTCAAATGCTTCAGCTCTGTCTGCCTTCCAGCCTAAACCAGAGAAAGTCATATCAACCTTACCGGTATCAACAGCTGTAAGTACAGCATTGAAATCCATTGATTCAATCTTTAAAGCAACACCCAGACAGTCAGCAACATATTTTGCCAGCATCATTTCACAACCATACACAGCACCATCATCCATATTGATGAATTCATTTGCCGGATAGTCTGGAGAAGTAGCGATTGTCAATACACCTTTCTGTAATACAGAAGCGAGTACACCATCAGCATTGCTCAGATCCAATGTTGGTTTTTCCAAAGAACTTGAATCAAGCAGATAAGTATAAGTTTCATCAACAACGGAATTGTTATAGATTGGAGTATCACCAACGATAGCTAAAGCTGCATCATCTTCCGTACCAGACTGAATCTTGGCAATAGCAGTCCAGAGTTTATAGTATTCCTTTTCCATTGCAAAATTGATGATTGTATTAACAGCAGTGATCAGCGATGTCTCACCCTTCTTAGCTGCAGCAACATTGCCTTCGTAATCGCCATACATCGTAAGATCAAAGTTTACACCAGACATAGCGAACTGGCCATTAGACTGATCTACATAGTTTTGAGCAGTAGTACCATCAAGTGCTAAAGCATCACACTTACCGGTAGATAAAGCTAAGATAGCCTGATCAAGACTGGTAACAAGTTCAAGATTTGTTTTGCCTGATTCTTCACTATTTTTATTTGAAGAACAGCCAACTAACGAACACATAAGTATTAATGATAATAAGATTGTCAGTAATTTTTTCATTTTTTCTCTCCT
>CAMNFQ010000110.1 GCA_946537295.1 uncultured Bacillota bacterium | reverse complement strand
GACATTCCAATACCTGCTCCAAGATACAATAAGGCCGCCATAGTCCTTGGACCTACATGTTCAAGTAACAGTTTTGAAACAGGAACATTTACCGCATAGAAAGCAGCTGCCAGAAAGGCATATATGATTGCTTTTGTTTTGCTCATAATCTTTATCCGTTTATTTCTACTCCTGTTTAACAGGCTTATCATTCACTGTAGTTTCTGGTACAGGAAAGCATATCTTCATAGAATTCATATGGCACAAACAGATTTCCTCTTCCACTTCCTAACTGAATACCAGGTTTGGTCGTTCCATGGAAATCCGAACCACCACTCTGTTTTAAACCAAATGAATCAGCTAGAGAAATTGCGGTCTGTGTCATTTCTTCATCAAATTCGGTATATCTTGTCTCAATTGCATCGAGTCCTGATTCCTTTGCTTCAGGCAGGAACTCATTCATTTCGTTATAGGTAAGATTAAGAAGCGGATGAGCCATGATAGCTGTAGCACCAAAGGTCTTGATAAAGCGTATAGCGGCAATAGAAGTAATTTTCTTTGCCGGGGTATAGAAACCTTTTCCTTCTTTCAAAAGCTTGTCAAAAGCCTCAGAAACGCTTGAAACATAGCCTTTTGCCAAAAGCACTCTGGCAACATGGGTTCTGTTGAAATCATCAGCATCCGTTAGAGCATTTGCTTCCTCATAAGTGACTTCATAACCGGCCTTATTGAGACTTTCAATCAGACGGATGTTACTGTTTCTTTTTGCCATATGCATCAGTTCAACAAAGTCTTCAACTTCTTTCCAGTATTTTTCCATGAAAAACAATCCCACGATATGGATTTCTTTACCACGCCACTCTGTCGAAAACTCACAACCTGGTATGGTGATAACCGAACTGTTCTTACCGGCTTCCATGAATTCTCTTAATCCATGTGATGTATTATGGTCAGTTAAAGCCAATGCCGAAATACCTTGCTTTTCCGCAAGTTTAACCAGTTCAGTTGGTGTCAGAGTTCCATCTGAGAAATTTGAATGACAATGTAAGTCACATCTTTTTTTCATGTTTTATATTTTACTACTTTCCATAGACCTTATACAGTCTGGAGCCATTTATTCTTAACTGCTTTCTGCTCAATTCTCTGTTTTTTATACCGTTTTTCATCTGTCCAAAATCCCTTTTACAGCCAGGCATAAACAAAGAATGGCCGGCAGCTGCTACCTTGGCAGCATCAGGATTGGAATAGATACAGTCTTTTGCCAATCCATTATGCACTGTTACCCAGTCTGTCATCAGGATATTATCAAAACCAAATTCTCTTCTTAAGATATCAATACATAATCCCTGATGTTCAGAAGTATGTGTGCCATTAAGCAGATTATATGAGCTCATAACAGCGTATGGCTGAACTTCTTTAATACAGATCTCAAATCCCTTGAGATAGATCTCTCTCATAGCTCTTTCAGAAACACAGGAGTTATTGCCATAACGGTTGGTTTCCTGATTGTTTGCAGCGTAATGTTTGATCGTTGCGCCTTTTCCTGAATGAGCCTGTACGCCTTTACATAAAGAGGCAGCCATAATACCTGAAACAAGCGGGTCTTCAGAGAAGTATTCAAAGTTACGTCCGCAAAGGACATCACGATGAATATTTAATGCCGGCGCAAGCCAGAGATCAACATTAAACAGTTCCATTTCCTTGCCAACGATATCTCCTAGCTGAATGGCAAAATCCGGATTAAAGCTTTGAGCAATAGCTGTACCGATCGGTATCGCAGTAGCGAACTGTTCCTTTATCAGCACATTTTTAGGCGTTCTATTGGTTAAACTGATGAACCATTGAGCGATCTTAGGAAGAACATCCATAGTACTTCCAAGAATAATGTAATTAAGTCCTCTCGGGTTACCTTTCTTATCAATGTAATAATGTTTGGAAAGTCTAAGTCCTGCAGGACCGTCAGCCATGACGATATTCTTGAGACCTCTATCCTTAAACAAGCTTGTGCTTTCACCTGCGGCACCCGCAACACTGGTAGAAGCACTGCCAATCATCGATGTGATACTTGGATGCGGATCAAAGGCACCGATATTGAGATAGATCAGTTCATCTTCACCAACATCTTTAAGTCTTTCATCGATCTTATCTTCAACATCATAATTCACGTATTCCGTCTCGATCTGACTCAGATCAACTATGATCTTTCTGGTACCTTCCGGTATTTCAACATCTCTTCTTTCTGGAACGAAATCTTTAAAACCAGGATCACCCAGACAGTTTTTTACAACCCTAATGATCTTATCCTCTTCAAGGATCAGTTCAGCTGCAACATAGGTATCAACACTGCTGTTACCGACTCTTAGAATATATGAACCTTTTTCTAAAACATATGAATGAGTTTCTTCATCATAAGATGTAAGATCTTTAAAAGAAAAACTGATTTCGATCGTTTCCTTTTCATGAGGTTTTAACTCACCGGTTTTCTTAAAAGCCACCAGATCCTGATATGGCTTATCCAGTTTACCCTGTGGTTTAGATACATAGATCTGTACTACTTCTTTTCCCTTATACTTATCAGAGATATTTTCTACTTCACTGATGACTTTGACGATATCTTTATCAACAGAAACATCTTTTACCTTATATGAGAAATCCGCAAAGGAAAGCCCATAGCCAAAAGGATAAAGAGCCTTTTTACCAACGGAATCAAAATAGCGATAGCCTACATAGATTCCTTCCTTGTAATGAGTATCATTTATATTTCTGAAATCACCGATCTTGGCATAATTATCATAGGAATCATAGGTAGTAGCCAGTTTTCCTGATGGATAGATATTTCCAAGCAAAAAGTCACCCAGTACTTTTCCCGTCTCGACACCAAGCTGTGATAAAACAAGAATATTATCAATAAAAGACAGTTCACTTAAATCAATTGGACCGCCACAGTTGAGAACTAATAAAACTTTCTGATATTTTTCTTTAATGATCTTGAGATCTCTGATCTCACTATCAGTTGGTAGGAAATCACCTTTTTCATTGGTTCTATCATCACCTTCGCCTGAGATTCTGGAAAGCACATATACCGCCACATCACCTTCCGCATCGATAGGTAGTTCATATTCACCTTCTATCATGACTTTACCCATTGCTTCACTTATGACATTGATACGATGTTCCCTGGCGGATCTTTTGATCACTTTGATGAAATCGAGCTTCATCAGATTTCTGATCAGATCATATTCATTCAGCCACTTAGTACTGGTTATCTCAAAACCACACTGTTTAAGTCCTTCTTCACAATTGATAAAAAAACGTGAATTTACTTCACCTGAGCCTGTACCACCTTTGATGGTCTGTCTGGCTCCATTGCCATATAACGCGATCTTACAAGGTCCATCTAAAGGAAAATCACCGTTTTTCTTTAATAAGACCAGACATTCACCGATATGTTCATAGATCGTCTTAAGATGTTTTATTTCATACTCATTTAATCTCATATTATTAAAAACCTCTATAACTACAATCATATTATACAAAAAAGAAGCTTCTCAGAAGCTTCCCTAATCTACAGATGTAATAGTTCAAGCAAGAACAGCCATGACAATCCATAGTAGGTAATAACCGCAACCAGATCATTGATCGTAGTGATGAATGGACCTGAGGCTACCGCCGGATCGACATGGAGCTTATCAAAGATAATCGGAACTGTAGTTCCTACAAAAGCGGAAACACACATTGCTACCAGTAAAGCAATACCGACACAAGCTGATACCGCAAAAGAGAAATCCAAAGGATAATGCTTGAGCAGATAGATATATAGGCCAATAAAGACAAAGGAACCAATTCCCAGAAGCAATCCATTGAAGAAACCTACTCTGACCTCTTTAAACATCAGTTGCAGTTTCTCCTTAGCTGATACCTCTTCATCCATCAGTACTCTGATCGTGACAGCCAGAGATTGTGTTCCGACATTACCAGCCATATCTAATACCAGTGACTGGAAACAGACGATAATAGCTATTTCCTTAACAACACTTTCAAAAATACCAACTACTGCACTTACCCCAATACCCAATACCAGTAAAGCTGCAAGCCAAGGAAGACGCTTCTTCATACTGGCAAGTAGCGGTTCATGCAGATCTTCTTCAGAAGACAGACCACCGAGTTTTGCGTAGTCATCTGAGATCTCTTCATCAACCGTTTCAATGATGTCGGTTGCAGTGATGACACCTAACAGGTGCTGTTGCTGATCCAATACCGGCAAGGAGTTTTCTGAATAGTCCTTGATATCTTCCAGACAATCAGTGATCTTTTCATGGTCATAGACAACCGGATAGGATGTGATGACCAGTTCATTGAACTTATCGGTTTCACGGGCTTTGATCAGGTCACGAAGATCTACGACACCACAGAACAGATTGTTGCTGTCAACAACATATAAGGTATCGATATTGTCATTATCTTCAGACTGCCTGATCAGCTCACGCATAGCCTGCTTAACGGTGTAATAGATATTGAG
>CAMNFQ010000109.1 GCA_946537295.1 uncultured Bacillota bacterium | reverse complement strand
GAATCCTACTTCAGCTTTTCCTCTTATTACTTTTTTATTTTCCTGATTGGTGATAACTACTTTAATACCGGCTCTTTTGACCGATTCATGCAATTCATCTACTGTACCTGTCACGGTTAATATGTCTCCAACATATACAGGTCTGAGATATTTGACTTCAACACCCTGCAAAAGACAATATTTGCCAGGTAAAAGAACACCAACAAGTTTTGAAATAAAAGATGTCGTCAAAAGACCATATACAACTTTATTATCATATCCCTGATCTTTGGCAAACTGTTCATCATTATGTAAAGGATTTGTATCACCAGAAATATTTAAAAAACTGTCCATCATTTCTGCTGTAACAGTTACTTCAAAAGATTCCGTTTTTCCAATTTCTAGATCTTCAAATCTGTATTCGTTCATATTAAAGTTTAGACATTATAAGATCAGCCATTTCGCCTACATTGGCCAGATCAGAAACTTCTGCCATATCAAACATCATTTCAAATTCGTTTTCAATAGCTACGATCAGATTGATCTGTTCAAGAGAATCCCAGTCTTCAATGTCATTGGCATTTGTTTCATCTTTTAAAACAATGCTTTCATCATCAAAGACATTACAGAATATCTCATTAAGTTTCTTCATTACTTCTTCTCTTGTCATATCAATCTTCTACCTCAATCACTTCATTTTTCAGCTTATAGTCATCCTCTATCACATATGACCATTCACTGTTACCTTTTTCATCCTCACTTATTTTACTAAATCCCTGTAAAGAATAGAAATCCTTAACCATGGCGTTCTTGGCAGTTGGATAATAATATCCTCTTATTTCCCTGATATTTCTTTCTTTACATTTCTTTACCAGTTCATCCATCATGGCATATTCAAGATCTCTTTTTAATACTCGACATGACATGATCCAAAGATCAATATGGCATTTATCTTCAATGATATGACCTATCACAACTGATACAAGACCATTATCACCAAATCTGTCGATCAGTTTTCCATACAAAGTGATGTAATTATCATCCTCAGCAATCTTCTCAATATCACTTACGGTATATCTTCTGGTAGTCAGATTATATTGATTTGATTTATTGGATAACTGTGAGATTCTTTCGATGTATAAAGGTTCAAATGGCTTGATTATTCCCTTCATCTTTAAAGACAATAAATAATCTTTGTAATTAGAGAAACTTGCTTCGGCTTTAGCCCTCTCAGCATTCTGCTTATACATCTCATTACGTTTCAGATCATCATTTGATAATGTGGTAACTTCAAAGAAACCATTTCTATCGATATATTCGATATAGTGCTCAACTGAATCAAGTTCTGGAGCTACTACTCCTTTTAACTGTTCGGTTACGATATGTCTTTCAGCTGGATTGTCATCAACAAAAACCAGACTCTCAGGTAAGAGGTTGATATCTTTTGCGATCTGTTCAAAGTTTCTGTCTTTTGGTTCCCAGTTAGCTTTGATCTCCACAAAATCATCTTCACTTAATTCGCTGTCTGGATGTTTTAAACCAGCTATGGCATTTTCGTATTCATTCTTGGAATCAATATTTAAAATAACACCAAGCTGTTTGTGTTCTTTAAGGTATCTCTGGAATTCGGAATAGACCTGACCTTCTGGCTCTTCAGGTCCAACTTTAATTCCTTCAACGCCATCATCGCCAATAACTCCACCCCATAAGGTATTATCAAGATCTAAGACAAAACCTTTCTTATTCTTACCAAAGATGGATTTAATGATATTAGCTACATTGAATGAAAGATATGGTATAGCATTTACATTCATCGCGTATTTATACATATGGAAATAGAATGGATCAGACCATTTCTTTAATCCATAGTCGGCAGAAATATAATTGATATCACAGATATAGAAATTCTCATTATTCTGAGCATATTCATAAAACAGCATATTCAATCTGCTTATAAAATTGACCTTGCCATGAATATCAGAAGCATCCTTATTACCCATCAGTCTGTAATAAGGAAGTTCAAAGTTATTCTGTATTACAGGACAATTATATTTTTCCTTTAAGCTCTTCCAGATACCGTTATATTTTTCATATTCATTATTTAACAAAGCATCAACATCACTGTTCAGATCAGGATACTTAGTAATATTCCTGTTGGTAGTGCAAATATAAATTATATCTGGCGCAAAGTTTTTTAATTCTTCATTATCAAACATGGCATCTTCATAGAACTTGTTGTATTCAGATTCATAGAAAGATGGTTTTATTCCATTATTAAGCAAGAACAGTTCCATCATCTGTCTGATTGCAGAAGTAGTAGATCCACCCAGTATTGCGATCTTTTTCTCAACAAAAGAATTACTGTCTTCCAGTAACTGTTTCTTTAACTTTCTTTTGTTTTCCAGAATATAATTCGGATCAAATGGATATATCAGTTCTTTTAACATTTTATTTCTTCATTAAGGCTTCAACGATCTTTAAATCATCAAGATCATCAATATCATAAGATCTGTTTCGATCCATGATATAGGCATAACATTTATCGTTATAGATATTCATGTGTTTCATGAAACTCTTCACTTTAGAGATATAGATAGCGCCATTAAAACGATAGTATGGTCTTATCTCCTGTCTTCTTTTATTGTATTGGGCATCTGAGATAAAGCCTTTCATCGAAAGATTTTTTGGTAAGGTATTTACCAGGTGCATTGAACATTCAAGTTCACACATCGATACTACCGCATTGGCTTTCTTATCTGTTAACTCTTTATAGGCGTTTTTAATATCAGTAGCGTTTCTTAGTGGCGAAGTTGGTTGTAACAATGTGAATGTATCAAATTCTTTACCAAGTTCTTTATACTTAAGTAATACTTCCTTTACAACTTCCCATGGTGAGGCATTATCGGCAGATGTTTCCTTGTTTCTTAAAAAAGGAACTTCAGCTCCATATTCTTCAGCGATCCTGGCATACTTTTTAGAATCAGTCGAGACCATTACGACATCATAACATTTTGATTTGATCGCTGCTTCAATGGTATATGCCAAAAGCGGCTTGCCATTAAGCAATCTGATGTTTTTATCTTTGAGTCCCTTAGAACCACTTCTTGCCGGTATGATCGCAATATTTTTCATTTACTTCTCCAGATCATAGAATGTCTTCTTAAGATCAATGTTCTTACCGTAGAAAGTCTTTTTGATGATCCTTATCATCTTGTCAGATGTCTTACCATCACCATAAGGATTATCAACCTTTCTATTATACTTCAAAGCTTTCTTTAAAGCTTTTTCGATTTCTTTTTCTTCAGGTTTACAATTGATCGTACTATCTGCCTGTATCCTTCCTTTCTGACGATCACCAATATTGATCGTTGGCTTATTGAAAGAAGGAACTTCAACAATACCGCTGGAGGAGTTGCCTATTACTGCACAAGAATACTTTATAGCACTGAAGTATCTTAATGTGCCTAATGATGAAGTCAGATAACAATTCTTATTCTTAGCTACAAACTTTTCCAGTTCTTCATTTATCATTTCACCACTTGGATCAGCATTAGCTTTGGTGATTATGAAATTCATCTCCTGATGTCTATGTAATACTTTTAGTAGTTCATTCAATTGTGCTATAGCGCTGTTATTTTCCAGCGTTACCGGATGGAATGTTACTACAGCATAAGGTTTATCAAGATCAAATTTAAGATTATTACTTAATTCTTTCTTACTTAGACATTTAACCTTCAAAACATTTTCAACACCTAAGGCACCGGTATTGAAAACCCTTTTAGGATCTTCACCTAACTGAATGATCCTGTTTCGATAAGCTTCTGTTGAAGCTAGATGCAGATAAGACATCTTGGTGATGGAATGTCTGAAAACTTCATCGATTGCTCCTTCGGTTGTTTCCCCACCAGCAATATGAATTACTGGAATCCTGGAAACAGTAGCAGCAGCTGCCACTTCAAAAGTTTCAAACCTATCACCCAGAAGCAATACAACATCAGGCATACTCTCTTCAAAGTATTGGGTAAACTTCAAAACTGTCTTTGACATGATATTTGCTGTTTCGATCGCATTATCATTTGTCTTGGACATGATCGAGATCTTTGTATCAATATTAAGATCGTCTTTTTTTATTTCATCGATGGTATGACCGAAATTCTTAAGAAGATGTGTTCCTGTTACAGCAAGCTTAAGATCAGCCCAGTCACATTTATTCAGTTTCAATAATAAAGGACGCATGATCCCATAATCTGCTCTAGTTGTTGTAACAGCACATATCTTAAGTTTTTTCTTAGTCATCTAATTCATCACTTTCGATAAGATAGTCTTCTTCGTAATCGTGTTTTGCTGTTTTGCCTAAAAGATCAAACCATTTCATAGGATTGATACCACTTCCCGGACGTTTAGTTGTGATGTTTTGTTCGCTGAAAACTTCGCCTGCCTTAATTGCTGTTTTAGCAATAATACTCTTTCTGGCAATATCTTTATTCTTCATTTCTGAAGCCGATACTTTCTTAACACCATCGCCGAT
>CAMNFQ010000108.1 GCA_946537295.1 uncultured Bacillota bacterium | reverse complement strand
TCAGATAAAAAAGTAATAAAATGGCTTACGAAAGAAGATCCTAGACCTGATTATTATAAAAACAGAGTCAATGCCGGAATACATATCGTTTCTCCTGAAGTATTGAATCAGAAAATTGATAAAGAAAAGATCGATCTGGATAGAGATGTTCTAAAACCTTTATGTGGAACAGATAAAATGATTGCCTATGATTCCAGTGAATATGTAAAGGATATGGGAACGCCAGAAAGATATGCTGAAGTATGTAAGGATTATCTGAATGGTAAGGTAAACAGAAGAAGCCTGTCACATAAACAGAAAGCAGTCTTTCTCGATAGAGATGGAACGATAAACCATTATGTAGGTTTCCTTAGAACTCCAGAACAGTTTGAACTCAATCCTGGTGCAGCTGAAGCAATAAAGACAATCAATCATTCTGAATATCTGTGTATTGTTGTGACAAATCAACCGGTTATTGCCAGAGGGGAAGTAACATATGAAGGCTTAGAGACCATTCATAATAAGATGGAAACTCTTTTAGGTAAAGAAGGTGCTTATATTGATGGACTATATTTCTGTCCTCATCATCCTGATTCAGGATTTGAAGGAGAAGTAAAGGAACTCAAGATTGTTTGTGATTGTCGTAAACCTAAACCAGGAATGTTGATAAAAGCAGCAGAAGACTTCAACATTGATCTTGCTGAATCGATAATGATCGGTGATAGTGATGCTGATATGATGGCAGGTGGCGCCGTTGATTGTAAATGTATTAAAATAGATAGGGATGGAAATCTGCTTGAAGCAGTAAAACAGGCCATAAAAATTTAATTATGAAAAAAAGTGTAAAAAAAGAACTTGATATCCTCTTGGAAAGATATCCACAGCTAGAAATATGTAAGAAAGACATTGAAGATGCCTATCTTTTGTTAGAAAAGGCATATGACAACAATAAGAAATTATTGGTAGCTGGAAATGGTGGTTCTGCAGCAGATAGTGAACATATAGTTGGAGAACTGATGAAGAGTTTTAAGATCAAAAGACCATTAAACAAGAGACTTTCTGATAAGTTAAAGAAAATAGATCCAATAAGAGGCGAAAAGCTATCTATGAGCTTGGAAACACCTTTAAGAGCTATTCCATTGACTTCTCATATTTCAATAACAACAGCTTATATGAATGATGCTGATCCATTAGGAGTATATGCTCAACAGCTGTTGGGATATGGCGATAAGGATGACGTATTTCTGGCAATATCAACTTCAGGCAATTCTGAAAACATCGTCAACGCCTGTGTTTTAGCTAAAGCTTTAGGCATAAAGATAATCGGTCTTACCGGCCAGAAAGAAAGCAAGATCTCAAATATAGCTGATGTATGTATCAGAGTTCCGGAAATTGAGACATATAAGATACAGGAACTGCATTTGCCTGTATACCACACTTTATGCCTGATGTTAGAAAACAAATATTTCAATAAATAAAAATGATTATAACCAAGACACCATTCAGAATGTCCTTCTTTGGGGGAGGAACAGATCTAAAGGAATTCTATGAAAAACATGGAGGGGCAGTATTATCCTCTACTTTTGATAAATATGTCTATGTTACAGTAAGACATCTTCCACGTTTTTTTGATTATTCCAATCAGTTGACTTATTCCAAGATTGAAAGAATAAACAATATTGATGAAATGGAACATCCAATGGTCAGAAATGCCATGAAGCTTCTTGATATGCATGAACTGATCATCAATTATGATGCTGATCTTCCTGCCAGGACAGGTCTTGGTACCAGCAGCTCCTTTGCGGTTGGATTATTAAATGCCTTTCATTCCTTAAAAGGAAAGCAAAAGGATAAAAGAACTTTGGCTGATGAAGCAATCTATGTTGAAAGAGTCATGTGTAACGAAGCTGGTGGTCTGCAAGATCAGATAGCTGCATCATTTGGTGGCTTGAACAGGATTGATTTTACTGCTGATGGATATGAAGTAAAACCATTAAATATAACAGAAGAAAGAAAAGAAAAACTCAACAGTAATCTTCTTCTTTTCTTTACCGGATTCTCCCGTTTTTCTTCACAGATTCAAGAAGATACCAAAAAGAATATTGAGGATAAAACAAAGACTCTGTTAATGATGAAGGATATGGTAGATACAGCTGAGAATATCCTGATAGATGAAAACAAAGATCTTGATGATTTTGGCAGATTGTTACATGAGACCTGGAAACTGAAAAGAAGCACGGGAAATAAGATCAGTACAAATGAAATTGATATGATCTATGATAAAGCTCTTAATGCTGGAGCACTTGGTGGAAAACTTCTTGGTGCAGGTGGTGGAGGCTTTATGCTTTTCTATGTACCTGATGAAAATAAAGAAAATGTCAAAAAAGAATTAAAAGATCTCTTACAGGTTCCTTTCAGTTTTGAAAACGAGGGAACAAGTGTTATATACTATGTACCGGAAAAATTTGATGTTGAAGGAGAAACAAATGACTAGAGCATTGATTACAGGAATAACAGGAATGGTTGGCTCACATCTGGCTGATTTCCTTTTGGAAAATACTGATTGGGACGTATACGGTGTATGTCGTTGGAGAAGCCCTTTAGACAATGTTGAACATCTTTTAGATAGAGTTAATAAAAAAGACAGAGTTTTCTTTGACTACGCTGATCTAAATGATGAAATGTCACTGATTACTGTAATAAAGAAAGTAAAACCGGATTATGTTTTTCATCTGGCTGCTCAATCATATCCTTTAACAAGTTTTACTGCACCAATTGATACATTAAATACTAACATCATTGGTACATGCAGATTATTAGAGGCAATCAGACTTGAGATGGAAGAAGACAAGAATTATAAACCAGTAATTCATGTCTGTGCTTCTTCTGAAGTGTTTGGAAGAATTCCTGCTGATCAGAAACCAGAAAATGGTATCAATGAAGAATGTCGTTTTCATCCAGCTTCACCTTATGCTATATCAAAAGTTGGTACAGATCTTTTAGGAAGATACTATGCGGAAGCTTATGGTATGACAGTTATGACAACAAGAATGTTTACTCATACCGGTCCTAGAAGAGGAGATGTCTTCCATGAGTCAACTTTTGCCAAGCAGATCGCAATGATCGAAGAAGGAATGATCGAACCTAAGGTCATGGTAGGCAATCTTGAATCATTAAGAACTTATGCTGATGTCAGAGATGCTGTCAGAGCATATTATATGTTAGTAACATGTGATCCAATCCCAGGTGAATACTACAATATTGGTGGTTCATATACTTGTCTCGTTAAGGATACCTTAAATACACTTATTTCTTATTCTCCAATGAAAGATAAGATTGAAGTAGTGACGGATCCGGAAAGACTAAGACCTATTGATGCTGATTTACAGATTCCTGATTGCTCAAAATTTAAAGCACATACCGGATGGGAACCTGAAATACCATATGAAAAAACAATGAAAGATCTCCTTGATTACTGGAGAGAAAGAGTAAAGAAAGGAAAGTTCCTGACTAGATAATGCTGATCGAATTTGTTAAACCTGATTTTATCTTTGCAAATGAAGCTGGCTGTCTCAACCAGCTTGTTCATAATGGCTGGAATCAGGTAAATGCCATAACTTCTGTTAAAGGAGCTATTAGAGGTGGCCATTATCACAAACATAACAAAGAATGTTTCTTTATCATTCAGGGAAGTTTTAAACTGATCGTCTGGAAAGATGATGTTAAGGAAGAATATGAAATCAAGAAAGGTGATATGTTCATAATACCGGAATATGTCTACCATTCTTTTGAATATCATGAAGACACTGCTCTTGTTGCGATGTACAACAATGGTGTTGAACTTGATGAAAACACAAAGGATATATGGAACAGCTAGAACAGAATAAAAGTATAACAAGAAAAAAATATTATCTGATCTATTCAGGTATATTTTTATTTTGTGCTTTCTGTATGTGTCTGTATCTTTATCTGAATGGCAAAACTAATATCAATTTTGTCAGTGACGGTATGAATCAGCACTATCGTGCACTGTTGTATTATTCAAGATATCTAAAGCAGATTATCAATAATCTCTATCTTAATCATAGTTTTGAAATTCCCTTATGGGATTTTTCAATCGGTGAAGGCGCTGATATCATCAATACTTTTCACAGCGATGCGATAGGAGATCCTTTGACATTTCTTTCTGTTCTTGTTCCAGAAAGATACATGTCTTTGTATTATCTCTTTAATACTTTTATCAGAGCCTATCTATCAGGAATCTTTTTTTCAATGTTCTGTTTCTATACTGGACAAAAGAATGATTATGCTGTTTTGGCTGGAGCTATCGCTTATTCTTTCTGCTTCTGGTCAATACAGAGTATCACCTTACATATCTATTTCCTTACTCCATTGATGTATCTGCCGTTATTGTTACTGGGTGTTGAAAAGATAGCAAACGATGATAAATCATATGTATTTGTTGTGGCGATATTCTTGAGTTCTATAAGCTGGTTATACTTCTTCTACATGGAAGCACTTGCTACAGCAATATATGGTGTTATAAGAGTCACATACAAATATA
>CAMNFQ010000107.1 GCA_946537295.1 uncultured Bacillota bacterium | reverse complement strand
AAAGAGCTTTACCTTTGCACTAAAAGATGCATGTTAAATGATGGCTCAAGAACAAAAGATTTTTTTAAGGGCATCAAATCCTTGAAAGAGGCCAAAAAACTATTAATTGAGGCGTTGAACTCCGCAATGAATTTGGAATTTGTGGAAAAGCTTTCAAATTTAAATAAAAAGTTGCAAGAATATGATATTAAATCTATGGATGATTTTTTAGGAATAAAGAAGTATTTTACTGTAAATGGTGAAAGTTACTGGCCTTCCTCAGGAGAAGCGACCATGATTCTTTTGGATGAAGTTTTGAATCATGAATATGATGTCTATTTGATTGATGAGCCAGAAAAAAGCTTAGGTAATGCATATGTGGGTGCTGAAGTGGTGTCTCGAATCATAAACTTAGCAAAAATGAAAAAAACAATTGTTGTAGTTACGCATAATGCAAATATAGCAGTTAGAACATATCCGAGAATCTCAATATTTAAAGAGTATGATAATGGAGATTATAGAACTTACATTGGCAGTCCATTTACAGATGAACTGCGGAATATAAAGGACAAAAGTGATGCCAAATCATGGAGAGAAGAAAGCATCAAAAACCTCGAAGGAGGAAGGGAAGCGTTTCAAGAAAGAGAGGATATATATGGAGACTAAACGAATTGAAGTTGTTTTATGTGAACAAGACGAAAAGAACTGTTTGGTTTTTAAAAATGGAAATGATACCGCTTGTATAGATTTGGAATCTGATGACTCGGAACAAATAAAGAATGCTTTCCTCATGCTGATCAGAGAGATTGAAAAGAATCCAGTAGAATTGAAATTCATTTGTGATGAAAACTATGATTCTAAGAAAAACGGTTTATTCTATGATGCTGCAAAAGAATACTTTATGACATTAAAAAATGAAATTTCTGATTTTGAGAATGAAGAGATCTTGCAAGAAATAAGAAATATGAATAGAGAATAATAAGCCTAAAAGGCATCATGTCTTATGCAAGATGAGCATGTCTAATAGTGATAATTATTAATAATATATTGACTGCATGGACGGTAATTGGTATTGTTAAGGTAAGATATGTCTAATAGTGAATCTATAGGGAGGATTTATGGCGATAAGTGATAAAGACAGAGCTTTTATGAATGAAGTTGCTGCTTATTTCAGAATGACGAAGGATGATGTGAATCCGGAGGGGTCATTGCGGGATACGGCATTGCAGTTTGATATCAGCCGCAATAAGGTCAGAAAGATCCTGATCACAACAGGGGATATTCATTCGGATATCACTGATGAAGCTGTAAAGCTTCAGAAAGAAGGTTTGAGTATTCAAGAGATCGCAAAGAATATGAATCTTTCTAGTGCTACGGTTTCTGTTTATCTTCCTTATACGGATGTATTAAAAGATTCTTTGGATCCAAGTGATCATGCAAAGGCGGTAAGAGAATACAGGGAAAATGAGAAAAAACAGGCAGAAAGGCAAGTTCAGAATATGGAAACAGATCGTTCATGGAAAGATGAATGGAAAAAGGAGATCGCTTTGTCTTTCAGACAGAATAAAAGCAGGCCTGCGCGTTTATCCTGGAAGGAATATGGAAAAAAGGACGCGTTGGGTATTGATTCACTTTTGAACGAGAAAGATGATCGTGTATCTGAAAGATATGGCAGGAATGTAGAATTTTATCCCGGTATGCTTTGTGATCGAAGCATTTCCGATCTGGAAAGGATATCTGGTGATCAGATCCCATTGGATCCAAGCGGTGTTTTAAGATTACATATGGAACTGATGGGTGATCTGAATGAAGAAGATAAAACTATATTAAAGAAATATGGGGATCTGAAGTATGGGGATTGTATTTCCAGGGATGTGGTCATTCCTGAGGATATGCCTTTATATGCGATCCATTACATGATACAAAGACTGTTTGGGTGGCAGAACAGTCATCTTCATCGCTTTGAGTTTGATAAGGATCTTTTTGACAGGCTGACGGAGGATAATACAGCTTTATGGTATGAACTGGTCGGGATATTGTTTCGTTCCCCTTTTATGGATGAGTATGATGAATTCTGGGCAGATGATTATGAAAGAGGAAGTTTTAAAAACTGGCTGACGAAAAAGTATACGGGTCCTTATATGTCACAATGCCATGGAGAAGGATTAATTGCCTGTAAGCAGAGTATGAACTGGTTTTATAAGGAATTGGTCAATGATGAAATGTATTATGTCGTATATGAGGATTTCAAGGGAAAACAAAGAGCTGTTATTGCTACACCGGTCTATGATCATAAGGGAAACAAAAGAGAAGAACCAAAGTGGAATGTTGGATTGGGAAAGGAATGGGTCGAAGTAAAGAGATTAAGTGAAGTGCCATTGCATGCACTGATGTTTGAAAGAGGATGCAGAGATCTTCTGGAGAGACTTCCGTTGAATCGATTGATCAGTCAGGATGCGAAGGAAGCATCGGGAAGGCAACTGATACGATCTTGCAAGAGGATGAAGGATCACATTCTGGAAAATGAGATCGATACGCCTTTGATACAGGTCTATCCTGAGCCGATCTGTGATGAATTATATTATTATTATGATTTTGGTGATGGATGGAAGATCAGGATAAAAGTGATGAATGACTGTAAGGATCTGATTGAACAAAAAAGAGTTACGCAGGAACAGATCGATATGGCACAGATCAAATGCAGGGAACTCTACAGGCCAGTCACACTGGCTGTGGATGGTGAAATGCTGATGGATGATGTCGGAGGGATCTTTGGTTTTATAGATTTTTTAAAGACGATCAATGAAGTTAGTGATGATCTTGATGAATATGATGAAAGAAGTCTCAAGCAGGAGAAAAAGGACTGGCTCAGCTGGGCAAAGAATGTTCAAAGCTGGAAGAAGCTGAGTCCTTATATCTGATGGAGGAAGAAAATGAATCTGATCGGTTTTCTTAAAGCAGTTGAAGAAAAATGTGATCTTCTTTCTTTTGAAGAACTAAGAAGCTTTGTATATGAATATGCAAGGACTTTGCCAGAACAGGAAAGGGAAGACTTTTTAGAGAAACTTGATTTCGCAAGAAAAGGGATCGTTTTTAAAGAGGATCTTTCTGAAGGTTTGTTAACGATCAAAGAGAAGCTGGCTGGTATCGATGAAGGAGAAAAGAGGCTTAAATGTGAATACAATGAAGACTATCGCTACTGGCTGGACGATGATGAATATATTTATCTTGATCCGGACTGTCTGATCGATGATATCAGGGAGGCTATGGGTCTGTTTCATCGTTTCATCGATCATCAGGAATATGAGGATGCATATGCGCTGGGACAAAAGATCTGTGCTTTGTGTATACATACGGATGAAGACTATGAAGATGGTGAAGTATCAAATATCAATGATCTTTATCGAAAGGATATTCTGAACAGGGAATATGAAGCATTTGTCAATGAATATCTTTATGTGACGTATTTATGTAATGAGCCTATGAAAAGACCTGAGCTCATCTATACGATCATAGATGAAAGGGGTTATTATGGACTGAAACTTGAGACGATCTTACAGATGGGGAGTGAAAGACTTCCCGATCTGAATGGTTTTATTAAGGAATGGATCTGTTATCTCAATGCCAAAGAAGGAAGAAATATCGATGAACTGCTGGCAGAAGCCTTTGAGATGCTTGGGGAGGATGAAGAAAAAAGGGCCTGCTGCAACGAATGTGTCAAGTTTCATCCGGAATTGTATCTTCAATATCTCAAGCAAATGGATGATAAGGAAAAGATCTTGAAGATCGGTCTTGATGCATTGAAGAAAGTCGATGAAGATCTATTGGTACGTTCGGATATTGCTTTGTATATTGGCAAGAATGCTTATGAAATGGGCAGATATGATGTCTGTGATCATGTGAATGAAGAAGCTTTTAAAAGCGATACGAATGAAGCTTCCTTTTTAAGACTTGTTTTGATGGGCGATCCTGATAAGGATAAGATACGAAAGATCTATGAAGCTGTGTATAAAAGATCGATCGGGGAACAGGATTACCAAAGAAAAAAGAATCAGATCACAGAGAATACGTATTATACGATCTGTTTCTTTGATGGACGTTTTGATGAACTAATGGAAAAGGCCATGGATGTCAAAGAATATCTGGGATGGACATACACGTTCATGAAGCAGGGGCTTTGTCTGTTTCTGTTATTGCTGAATGATGATCTTAAGATCGATAAAAGCAGCATGAGGACCGCTTCTTTAGCGGTTTCTGTTCGTGAATTCGTCAATGATTACTATAAAGGAATAGCGGATGTTTCAGGAAAAAGTGAAGCAGAATCATTCCTGGAATTATTCATGAAATGGAAAGAAAATGTAAAGATCGATGAAGACAAGCAGAGACGATGGATCAAAAAGATCTCATATCTGATCGAAAACAGGACAGAGGCGATCTTAACAGGAAATCATCGTAACTATTATGGAGAATGTGCTTCTTATATCGCTGCATATGGGAAAGTACTTTCTTCAAAGGGGATGGGTTCTTACTTTGATACGATCATTAAGTACAGAAACAAATATCCGCGTCACAGAGCGTTTAAGGAAGAACTCGATAATATCATGTAAATAACAAAGGCCGACACAATCTTACACAATGGAATCCGGAAAAAACAGACAGGCACAGTTTTCAAAAGCTTCTGTGG
>CAMNFQ010000106.1 GCA_946537295.1 uncultured Bacillota bacterium | reverse complement strand
TGAATCCACTTCAACAAGCATTTCTGAATCAGAAAGTAATTCGGTTTCAGCAAGTGAATCAACTTCAGCTAGTGAATCTGAATCAGCAAGTGAATCAACTTCAGTTAGTGAATCCACTTCAACAAGCGTTTCTGGATCAGAGAGCGCATCAGAATCTAAAAGTAAATCAACTTCGGTTAGCGAATCCACTTCAACAAGTGTTTCTGGATCAGAGAGCACATCAGTTTCAGCAAGTACATCAGCTAGTGAATCTGAATCTGCAAGTGAATCAACTTCAGCTAGTGAATCAATTTCGGTTAGTGAATCGGCTTCTGCAAGTGTTTCTGAATCAGAGATCACATCGGCTTCAACAAGTACATCAGCTAGTGAATCTGAATCCTCAAGTGAATCAACTTCAGTTAGTGAATCCACTTCAACAAGCATTTCTGAATCAGAAAGTAGCTCAGCTTCAGAAAGTACATCAGCTAGTGAATCTGAATCTGCAAGTGAATCAACTTCAGTTAGTGAATCCACTTCAACAAGTATTTCTGAGTCAGAAAGCGCATCAGAATCTACAAGTGAATCTACTTCAGTTAGTGAATCGGCTTCTACAAGTGTTTCTGAATCAGAGAGTGTATCAGTTTCAGCAAGTACATCAGCTAGTGAATCTGAATCTGTGAGCGAATCTACTTCAGTTAGTGAATCGGCTTCAACAAGCGTTTCCGAATCAGAGAGCGCATCAGTTTCAACAAGTACATCAGCTAGTACTTCTGAATCAGCAAGTGAATCAACTTCAGTTAGTGAATCCACTTCAACAAGCGTTTCTGGATCAGAGAGCAAATCAGTTTCAGCAAGTACGTCAACCAGCAGTTCTGAAGCTGCAAGCGAATCAGAATCAGCTAGTGAATCGGCTTCTACAAGCGTTTCTGAATCAGAAAGTGCATCGATTTCTGCAAGTAATTCAATCAGCACATCTGAATCTGAAAGTGAAACAGTATCTACTAGTGAATCTACTTCACCAAGTGTTTCTGGATCCGAAAGCAAATCAGTAAAAACATCTGATTCTACAAGTATGTCTAATTCTGAAAGTGGATCAGAAAGTTTATCTGAATATTCAAGTAGTACAATGAGTGATGCAAGCACAAGTACATCAGAATCTACAACTGAATCGATGAGTCAATCAATGAGTACAGCACAAGAAAGTACAAGCCATTCTACAAGTACAAGTGTTACTAGTGAAATGGATTCTCAGTCGATTTCTACTGCTAATAGTAGCGAGCCAACGGATGCAAGTACAAGTATTTCAGTGTCTACAAGTGAATCAATGAGTCAATCATTGACTGCAGCACAGGAAAGTACAAGTTATTCTACAAGTACAAGTGTTACTAGTGAAATGAGTTCACAGTCTATGTCTACAGCTAATACGAGTGAGTCAACGAGTGAAAGCACGAGTGCTAGTGAAGAAACTGTAGGATCTGAAACGATGACTTACAATACAGGAGATACTTCTGATAGTGATCCAACAACAGCTCAAAAGGCGACGACAACAGATGGTTCGACAACAACATATGACTACAATACGGATAACACACCTACTTCTGTAGAAACAAGGACGACGGAAACGGAAGAACCTGGCACTTACAATGCGGGTAATTCACCTATAAGTACATCACAGTCAACAGTAGCGAGTGATGGAACAGTGCAAACAGGTGATGCAACGAATATTGTTGGTAATGCTTCTGCATTTGGCTTAGCAGGGTTAGTGTTAGCGTTAAAGAAGAAATCTAAAAAGGATAAGAAATAATGAGTTTTAGAAAGGGCTGCGCATTTACTTGCGGCCCTTTTACTCATATAATTTAGGTAATAGAGGGAAAGGAGGCTGACTGATGGATGCTATTAAAGTCTTACAAATTGGTGGAAAAGATAATGAAGATCTTGTAAAAGATACATATATTATAGAGTGGCATTATATGAATAAAGAACAATTAGTTGTTCAAGAACATTATGATGTGGTGTTTATTGAAGATCAGCTAGATGATCAGATATTAGATTTGATTGATCCTTATGTTGATGCTTATCATGTCTTTATGAATGATCATTATAAACTGTATTATAAAAATCATGACTTTAGTAAAAGAAAATGTGCGCAGTTTTATCGTGATGCAGAGTTACCGCAAATAATAAAAAAGTTACCTGTACATTACTTTAATGGACAGGAAGGGTATGTTGTTGACTTAGAAGAAATTCATATATCATATCAGGGATCAGTATGTATTGAAGGAAAGTCTTCTTTGGTGTTATCAGGTAATTTTCATAATGAAGAGGTTATCTCTTTAAGAAGAGGGTTTCCTATTAAAAAGGATCAGCCAATGGAAGTGTGGATTGAATATGAAAAAAGCAAGGAAATTAAATTATCTGTAAAGGCATATGAAATTTTAGAAGGATCAGTAGCTCATATCGTGAAAAAATGGGATTTTGATCAGCATGATCTTAAGAAAGCTTTATACTTTACATCTTCATATAATGGATCAATCAATTTGATGATCTATGCAGAAGGATCAGGACAAATAAAAATAGGGGATATTCATATCAGACGTTCTCGTCAGGGTGCAGGGGCCTTTTTAGTAGGTGGACATTTACATCATGATCACTTTAGAGAGGAGTTTATGAGTTATTTTGATCCAGGGAATTTAAAACCGCCTCTTAATGTTTATTTCTCTGGTTATCGTACTGCCGAAGGTTTTGAAGGTTATTATATGATGAAATCATTAAAGCATCCATTTTTATTAATAGGTGATCCCCGATTAGAAGGGGGACGCTTTTATATGGGATCTGATTACTATGAAGAAAAGATTTTAAAGGTTATTAATAATGCTTTAGAAATATGTGGGTTTGATCATACACAGCTTATTCTTTCTGGTTTATCCATGGGCTCGTTTGGCGCTTTATATTATAGTGCTCAGTTATCACCACATAGTGTTATTGTCGGTAAGCCATTAGTAAACATTGGCAGCGTTGCCAGCAATGAAACACTCTTTAGACCTGGAGGCTTCCCAACTTCATTTGATGTGCTTAAAGGTTATGCACACGCCTTATCTAAACAAGCTGTAAACGCATTAGATCAAAAGTTTTGGCAAGTCTTTGATGAAGCTCCTTTTCATGGCACAAAGTTTGTCATCAGTTATATGAAACAGGATGATTATGATCGTCATGCTTTTACTGATTTATGTGCTCATACGCAAGGAAAAGATGTCATGATCTATGGTAAAGGAATAGAAGGACGTCATAATGATAATACATCAGCCATTGTGAAATGGTTTGTTTCCCAATATAAGTATATTTTAAAAGAAGACTTTGAAGAAGGTGTAAAACATGGCTGAAAGCACAATCTATATGATCACATGGGAAAGCCTTAATGAAGATAGTTACCTTTATGGTGCTCATATTGAAAAGAAAGAAGGTTATATTGTCTATTCTCAGCCCTTGATGCCTCCCGGAGGCATTATTAAGAAATGGGTCAGTCAGACAAACTATCAAAAGGATCGTCATGAACCGGGGCTACCATCTTTAAAAGAAGGTCATACATATCATCTTCATGCTTATATGAAAGCTAAGCCATCTCATAGCTGTTTTATGCGTCTAAACTTTTATGATTATTATGGTGAACTTATTGATTTCGTTATGACGAGTGAAGATACATGTACATTTACTTGTCCACAAGGCATTCATCATTATGAATTATTGCTTATTAAAGGGAATGCACAGGATTTAGTCTTTGAAAGAATTGATCTCTTTGAAAAAGAAATAACCTATCAGTTTGATCAAACGCAATCAGAAGTAACAATCCTTGTTTTAGAGCCACAAGGATCGATGTTGAAGGTGCCTGAAGAAAGATTATTAAAAAGATTAGGAAATGTACTGATTTTACCAGCACGCAGCTATAGCGATGAGCTATCCTATGTTATTGATCATCAGAATGATTATCAAGTCATTCGTATTGTTGGTTATGGACCTGTATCAAATGGTATTGTAAAAGAGTTATTACAGTCATTAAAAAATGCGAGAGGATATATCTATAACGAATCCTTTGGCAAAGAGCATGATCATTTCTTTAGTGAAGCTCTTTCTGATCATACTAAACGTTTATTAGAATTACCTTTCCTTAAAGGCGAATAGATCGGCATAGTAGCCGATCTATTTTTAGCAATTGTAGATTGAATCATCACGGATATTTCTTAAAATCCAAGCCTGTTGTGCTTTTACTTTTTTTGCAAGAGAAGCATTGACTTTAACTTTTTTGTAGGAAACGGTTAATACAGGTGTTTTTGGAGATATAGCCGTGAACGATTTATATTTACTAACTTTCGTAGATTTCAATAAACCATTAGCATAAGTGTTTTTAAAATAAACACCAGCTTCTGTATCTTCGCCTAAGATAACAGGGTTTTTATAAGTTAAATAGCCTTTATGATCATATTCATACGCATAATTATAAAAATCGTAACGAGAAGAGCCATTTCCTTCTTTATATGTTAAAAGACCATTTGTGTAAGTATATTTTTCTTTATACGTCTTTTTTTCTTTAGAATCTGATGAAGTACTTACAAGTTTACTAGTATAAAAATGTGCCCCTTTATAGGTATAAGTGGTAGTCATTTTTGTTTTTTCTTCAGGGTTATTGATTCTAACTATAGTGAGCTTGTTTAGTTTTGAACCTTTGTAATGAGGTGTATTTGTTTGTTTCATATATTTGTTCTTGAATTTTATTTGCTTAATACGATTATTCTTATAAGTGAATGATTCATTATAGGTGTCAGCATATTCGCTTGAGAAATCATTTTCATCACCAATTTGTTTGATTAAAGAAATTAAACCATTTTTGTTGTAAGACACCTTTTGATTAGGGAAATACGTTCTATCTCCCTTATAGTGATCAACTAAGTACATAGTTTTTGTGGCTGCATGCACTGGTGCAACGGTTGTAAAGATCA
>CAMNFQ010000105.1 GCA_946537295.1 uncultured Bacillota bacterium | reverse complement strand
ACCTCCATATCATTATTTGAAGTTAATTGCAGAATTCCTTATACAAATTAAAAGGCTCAAATCGAGCCTTCAATATTACAACCATATCTGTGGATATTTATGGAATGGTTTATAGATCATTGGCTGATCAAATTCGATCTTATATACCGGAACGAATTCACCTTCCTCAACTTTCAGACCATTAAGTCTGATCCTGTGATCGTCTGTGTATTCAAAATCGATATCTTCACCAGTTGATAGTTTTGTTACTCTAGTTGGTCTGTTGAAGACACCGGAATAATACATATAACCGTCTTTTGGTGAGATCCAGTTCCAGAGATATACACACATCAGATCTTTGCCATAGGTTATACCTGATATGCCATTGCCTCCTCTGAACCAGGATCCGGAAAGAAGATTAGGATGAAGTTTTCCATAGACTGCTTCACCATTCTTGCTTAACCAGTCACCTACTTCTGTTAGAGGCTTTATGGCATCAGCAGGGATATTGCCATCAGGTCTTGGTCCCACATTCAGTAAGAGATTTCCACCATTGCAGGCACAGGTATTCAACATCCTTAAGATTCTTTGAGCTGTATAGGCATATGGAAGTACCTGTTTTTCATCCAGGTAACCCCAGGAGATATCATTGAAAGTCATGCAGGCTTCCCAGTCACGATCAAGCACTCTGATCTTGCCTTCTGGCGTTCCAAAGTCTTCCGCAAGTCTTGAACGGTCATTGATGATGATATCAGGCTGAAGTGCTCTTAAGCGCTGATTTCTTCCTAAGGAATCCCAGGCTTCCCATGATTCCATTGGCTGAGCCACATCATACCAGAGGATATCGATCTTGCCATAGTTAGTTAACAGTTCGGTGTTAAGAGCTTCGATATAATCAAGAAATCTTTTTCTTGCTTCATTATCATAGGCACATCTTTCACCATCCGGATGACGCCAATCCATTAATGAAGAATAGAAGCCGATCTTCAGACCTTCCTGTCGACAGGCATCGACAAATTCTCTTACGATATCACGATGACATCCGTAATTTACTGAATTGAAAGGATTGACTTTTGAATCCCATAAGGAGAATCCTTCATGATGTCTGGTCGTCAGTACCATGTATTTCATTCCTGCCTGTTTGGCCAGCTTGGCCCATTTCAAGCAACATCCTTCTTCCGGCATAAACTGATCCGCATATTTCTCATATTCCTTCTTATCAATGCCTTCCATCGACATTACCCATTCGTGTCGTCCGATGATCGAATAAAGACCAAAGTGCACAAACATGCCAAAGCGGGCTTCTCGCCACCAGTTCATTCTGCTGTCTCTTGTCTTCGCCAGCATTTCTTCATAATCAGCTTTTTTTAGTATCTCCATCTTATTCTCCCTGTTGCCTTTCTATCAGTTTTCTATACTCAGCTGTTGTTTTATCAATGATGTTTTCCAGATCGTATCTTTTTAGTACATCTCTTGCACATTCCAGCAATTCCTTCACATGAAATGAAAATGGTAATACATGATCCTTCTTCATTTTTTCTTCTTTGATATGGTTTTTGTCGGCAGATGAATTCCAGACAAATTCACACGATCCATCCCCTGCTGAAATCGTCTTTTTGACTTCCAAAGAAAAATCACCTTCAAAGCCTTGCGCAATCGCCTTATCGATATAGCGGCAATAGTACTTTCCATATTCGAGGAGGCCATACTTTTCCCAGGTATCAAACCAGGCACATTTTTTTACGATTGAAGCAGTCCTGTCTTTTCCATAGACCATTTCCGAAATGTTTTCACCAGCTTGGCCTTTCCATTCCCCATGAATAAAAAAGGAATCAAGATCGGCTTTTCTGTTTTCAGAAAGAGCCAGTCTCTTCATCCTTTTTCCTCTTGAAATTCCATATGAAACTGTGATCTCTTCGATCAGTTTTTCACCCATCTGTTTTTCCACTTCATTCAGACAATTTTTACATAACAAAGCATAGATGAGTGCGTGGTCTTTGATCATCATTTCTTTCATAAGATAATGATACCACTAGCTGATGATTTCTTCTGAGCCGGCTTTATCTTCTAACCGCATTCTGATGATACTCATACATTCAACATAGTCATATGCTTCTTCTTCCAGAAACCTTGCAAGAAGTCCATCTGCTTCGAATTCATTCAAGCCTGTCTCCAGAAGCTTACTGTGTATCTCGTTTAGCGCAGACATTTTTTCCTCCCCTTTACGTCTTTATTGTAAGACCGGGGCTAAAGATTATTCCTTAAGCAAAACGATCATTTTTTATCAGCAGTTTTCCACAATTGTGGAAACATCATACCGCAACATTATTGTTTTCGATCAGATCACCTATTATATTGATAGCTGTTTCTCCTTCAGGTGAAGGGATGATCGGATAGACGTGGTTTAATCCTTCACCAACCAGAACTCTGTTTTTTATGTTAGCTTCATCAAGTTTATGGGAGAATCTGATGATATCAGGATAGAAGAATTCATGAGTTCCCGTAAACAGCGTGACATCCTTAAACATTGAAACATCACCATAGAGCGGAGAAAGACGATAATCTTTCAGATCTGTACCATTGGCCCAGTATTCAGCATCGACCTTGAGATCTTCCAGTTTCAGAAAAGGATCCACATCCAGATATTCCTTGATCTCAGGATTATCCATAATCAGATCAACCCAAGGTGATAGCACGATATGCCTGTCTGGAAGTCTTAAGCCCAGCTCATTAAAATACATCGTCAGTCCAAGTGCGAGCCCACCTCCGGCCGAATCACCCATGAAGATAATATCCTTATCTGGATAGTATTCCAGGATCTTCTTATAGAAGACAGTCATCTTGTCGTAACATTCCTTGAAATCAGAAAAAGGAGCTAAAGGATAATCAGGCAGTATAAAGGTCGCACTGGTCTTTGAGGCAATCTTTTCCAACATTGCCCAATGAAAAGGCAGAAAATCATCGATATATGCCCCGCCATGAAGATAGATGACAAGCTTATCACTCTCATTTTCCACATTCATGTAGAAAAGCTGCATATCACGCGATATGACATCATCGACATTTTCCTTGAGCTTCATCAGATGCGGAAGATTATACTTTTTCTGACCCTTCCGTCTTCTAACTTCCAGCATTATTTCGGTAAGAGTTCTGCCCTTACCTTTTATTACATTATTGGCGATCGTTTCGATCGCAGCTGCACTTCTTGATCTTGCCACAACTCTATTTTACTAAATAGTTTTTAACAATCAATCCGATATTAATTATTGTTATATAATTAAAAATATAGATGAAAACTGCAGGTCTCAATAAGAAAACAACAAAACACCTGAGTCCTCTGGCTGCCTGGGCTTTTGCCTTGGGAACCTCAATTGGCTGGGGCTCACTGGTCATTACTACCAGTGATTATCTGAAACGTTCAGGACCGATAGGCTCAACAATCGGTCTTTTGATAAGTGGTCTGATCATGTTGCTGATAGGCAGAAACTATGCCTACATGATCAACAGATGTCCAGATCAGGGCGGTGCCTATACCTATACCAAGACCGTTCTTGGCTATGATTACGGTTTCCTTTCTGCCTGGTTCATGATCCTGACCTATTTGTCGATGCTTTGGGCAAATGCGACTTCTTTGCCTTTATTTGCCCGCTACTTCTTTGGCAATATCTTCCAGTATGGTTATCTGTATACCATCTTTGGCTATGATGTCTATCTTTCAGAAGCTCTGATCACTTTTGTCGCTATGCTTATAACGGCAGTGATCTGTATCGGCCCAAGCAAGTTTGTCGACCGACTGATGAGTGTTCTGTCTCTTACTTTCACTTTTGGCATTATCATCTGTTTTATCTATGCCTTTACGCATCTTGATAATTCTCTGCAGCCATCATATATTCCTGATGGCAATAAAATAACCCAGGTCTTCAGGATCATCGCGATCTCACCATGGGCCTATATCGGTTTTGAAAACATCTCCCATCAGGCGGAAGAGTTTTCTTTTTCCAAGAAGAAATCAACTAATCTGTTCAGGATCATCATCCTGTCTACGACCGTTCTTTATATTTTTATTACATTACTCTCAGCCAGTGCCTATCCATCACAATACGCTAACTGGCTGGCCTATATCATGGATCTTGGAAATCAGAGTGGCCTCAATGGTTTACCAGCCTTCTATGCCGCAAATCATTATATGGGTAACGCCGGTATCATCATTTTGATGATCTCGTTATTTGCACTGATTGTTACCAGTCTGATCGGTAATACCGTTACTCTTTCAAGACTTTTTGCGGCTCTGGCAAAAGACAATATTATTCCATCATCATATGGCGAAGTCAACCGTAATGGTGTCAATGAAAAGACGATCCTGCTGATCATGATGATCTCTTCTTTGATCCCGCTATTAGGCAGAACCGCCGTAGGATGGATCGTCGATGTTACGATCTTAGGTGCAGCAATAATCTATGCTTTAGTATCCATTACGACTTTCCGTCTTTCAAGAATAAACAGGAAGAAGATCGAATCATATACCGGTATCGGTGGCTTTGTGATCATGATGTTCTTTGTGATCTATCTGCTGATCCCAAGCCGTTTCACCAACAGTAATATTGCTACAGAATCATATTTCCTCTTTGTAATCTGGGCACTGGTTGGCTTTGTCTATTACCGTTACATCATCTATAAAGACAAGACCAGACGCTTTGGTTCTTCAACTATTGTCTGGGCAGCTCTGCTTTCACTGATTATGATCGTTTCCATGCTCTGGCTGATTCAGACCAACATGAATAACTACATGTCATCAATAGATCAGATCCTTGAGCACTATCATGATGTTGAAGATCCATATGTCATGGAAATACTTTCTTCGCTGGAACTGTATAACTTTGACACTGTCATACTGGTTGTAATCGCCATAATGATTGCGATCGTCGTCTTATTGAGTGTTATTTCAACCAAGGTAAAAGAAACGATCTCCTACTCAGATGATGTCAGACATAAATCAGAAGTCATCACCAAAATGCAGAACGGTCTTATCATGGTCTTGGCTGATATGGTTGAATCAA
>CAMNFQ010000104.1 GCA_946537295.1 uncultured Bacillota bacterium | reverse complement strand
AAAAGCTTACGGAAGATAATTGGAAAGACTATCTTGAGATCCTCTGTGATCGCTTTGGTTTCGTCTTTGAACTGTGTGATCGCTATTATGGCTGGAACTATGAAAGTAATTCACCATTAAGAGAAATATTGAGAGCCGTACTTAAGGAAAAAGGCATCGAGATGGAGGAACGCTCGACCCATGGCGGTCTGGAATGCGGTGTCTTCAAGGGTCTGATTCCTGATCTGGATATCATCACTTATAGTCCGATCTCCGAAGGTGAACATACTCCGGAAGAAAAACTCGATCTGGCTTCCTTCGACAGGGCTTATGAAAATCTGCTGGAAGTACTCAAGAGGTGTAAATAATAAAGATATTATCCGCAGAAAGCTCTGCGGATATTTTTTGGCTTGAAAGGCTAATGAGTATTAGCCTATAATAAAGCTAATGAATATTAGCCAAAGGAAAAACATTATGAACACTAAAGAAAAGATTCTGCAGGAATCACTAAGCCTGTTTGCGGAAAAAGGATATGATGGCACAAGCATGGAAGCGATCGCTGATAAAGTCGGGATCAAGGCTCCGTCATTGTATAAACACTTCAAAGGCAAAGAAGAGATCCTCAATCAGCTTATTGCCATGGCGGAAAGAAGATATGAGGAAAATTTCGGTTCCAAGCTCAATGTCGGAAAGATTCCTGAGAGCCACAGACAATTCATTGAAGAGAATATGGAAAGAGTCGCCTTTACCATGCGGGATGAAATGATCAGAAAGATCAGGATCTTTCTGGTTAAGGAACAGTTTCGAAACAAGAGACTGGCAAAGATCACGAGCATGCATCAGATCGAAGGACCGCAGAAGATGTATGAAAAGATCATCACGGCCATGATCGCAAAGAAGCTTTTCAGAAAAGCCGATCCCTCACTGATGGCTTTGCAGCTGATCGCTCCGGTGTCACTGTTAATTGCCAAAGCTGATAGAGAAGAAGAGTCACAGGAAGAATGTCTGAAAGCCGTCAGAAAACATCTGAAACATTTCTGTGAAACATACAGATAAAGGAGCACATTTAAATGAACAGAGACAACATATTCGGTTTATGTATGGCAATCATGTTTGCGATAATCTTCAGCAATACCATGCACAATATTACACTTGGCATCTGCATGGGTATATGCATTGGCATGGTTTTTGGCTTATTTAAGAAAGAAGGGGATGAAAAATAATGAATAAAGAAAAGATCTGGACAGATAAGGCAGTCAAGGTATTTCTGGTACTGGTGATCGTTTTATCATTGACAACGGAAATAATTTATATTTTTAAAGGTACAAGCATATTGATGCTGGTACTGATGTGGATGCCGGCTCTGGTATCGCTAATCGCCAACATCATTTCACTTAAGGAAAAGAAAGAAAAACTGACAGTCAAAGAGTTCCTTAATCGTCTGGGTTTCAGGAGTTCAAAACTTATTTATATACTGTTAGGAATCTTTATTCCGCTTGTTTATCTGCTGATACCGTATCTGATCTACTGGCAGATCTATCCCGATAACTTCGCCTATCATGGTGTTGCGCTGAATCTGATCCTCAAGGACATCATGCCGGCTATGACCCTGGGCATTTTCTTCAGTCTGGTCTCAGCACTTGGTGAAGAGCTTGGCTGGCGGGGCTTCATGGTGCCGGCATTAAGGGAAAGGATCGGCTTGAAGAAGACTTTATTTGTTACCAGCATCTTCTGGTGCTGCTGGCATCTGCCTTTGCTGATTTGGGGCGGCTACATGGATCAGTGTCCGCTGTGGTATCGTCTTCTGGCTTTTATCCTCTGCGTAATGCCGATTGGCATCATCTGCGGCTTGCTGACAGTAGAAAGCGACAGTGTCTGGCCAGCTGCTTTCTTACACGCTGCTCACAACAATTATGATCAGAGTGTCTTTGGCCTGATCAGCCGCGGTGAGAAGCTGATGTATTATGTCAGTGAAACAGGCTTTCTGACGATCATCTGTGCCTGGATCATCGCGATCATCATGTATATCAGCTATGCGAAGAAACATCAAAGGACATTATAGAAGATGTGCACCAGCTTTATCGTAAACAGAAAGAAAACGATCGTCGGCTTCAATCTGGATATTCTGGGCATGGAATATCGGATCAATGAAAATGAGCAAGGAGTCTATATCGAAATATATGATCAGAAGCAAGGCTGGCTGCCTTTATTCGGCGGCAACGCTCGAGGTGATTTTGTCGGGATGCCAACCTGCTGGCCTTTTGATGATCGAAGTAATCCGCAGTCAGACGAGAAGAATATCCTGGAACTCGATATCGATCTGCTGTTAATGAAAAGAACTTTGAACGAATTGAAAGACATCGCTGAAAAGGAAAAGATCTCTTCTGTAAAAGGGTCAACTTTTATGGGTGCCTTATCAGACCGCAATGGCAATGTCCTGTATATTATTCCGGGGCAGGGTCATCTATACTATGAAAAACCGGATCACAAGGTCATGACTAATTTCTCTCCTTTCAAGATGGATAAAGAGAAACATCCCTGGATGGGTTATGATCGATATCAGAAAGCTCAGCAGGAAATAGAAAAGGCTTCAGCAGATTTTTCGGTTGATGATGCTTTCAATATTCTGAAGGAGACTTCACAGATCGCATGTCCGACCGTAGTCTCGATGGTTTATGATGTAAGTGATAAAACGATATTCTGGTGTGAGAAGCGGAATTATACTGACATAAACAAGAAGAAATTCTATGAAGAAAATGATTGAAACGGAAAGACTGTATCTGCGAGAAATGAACAGCAGTGATCATGAAGCTTTAGGCAAAATCATCTCTGATCCTGTAAACATGTCATTCTATGTAAAACCCTATGATGAAAAAGGTGTAGACCGCTGGATAGAGTGGTGCATGAACTCATACAGAGAACATGGCTTTGGTCTATGGGCACTGTGTCTGAAAGAGAATGATGAGATGATCGGTGATTGCGGCATCAGTATGCAGAACATCGATGGCGAGATATTGCCGGAGATCGGCTTTCATATCAGATATGATATGCACAATAAAGGCTATGGCCATGAAGTGGCTCTGGCAGTAAGAGACTGGGGCTTCAGGAATAAAGATTTTCCCGCTTTATATTCATACTGTACAAGCGATAATGTTGCATCATATAAAACAGCCGAATCGATCGGTATGCATTATTTAAAAGAATTTGAAACTGATGGTGTGATGCATAGAGTTTCTATAATAAGAAAAGAAGATTGGAGCAGCAGAAATGGAAAATGAGAGACTGAAGAAAAGAATGTGCAAGTGGGCAATTGTCTGCGGAATAATGGCTTTAGTGTTCTACATCCTGCATGATCTGATCGGTGGATTATATTATCCTGGTTATGAGTGGATGAAACAGGCCGTCAGTGATCTGACAGCACTTGATGCGCCATCATATCAGATTGCGGGTGTCTTTTCTCATGTATATGGCATTTTCAGCTGTATTTGCTGGAGTCTGATATGCATCATGGCTTATGAGTTAAATAAGACCCTGAAACTCGGTATCTATCTCTTTGGCTTGATGAACACCATCTCAGCTATCGGCTACGCTGCGTTCCCCTTAAGCTCAGCAGGGTATGATGGCAGCTTCAGTTCATTCATGCATACATATGTCGTGACGATAGCGGTAGTTCTGTTATCGATCGTCTCGCTGATCCTGATCGCAATCGGCAGTTTCAAAGACCAGAACAAGACTTATGGCACTCTGGCCCTGATCTGTCTGGCTTGTATGTTTTTCGGAGCGATGGGTACAACCCTTTTCCCCAAGGAGGTCTTTGGCATCATTGAAAGATTCTCGACTTATGCGGCTGTAGTATTTACAGCTGTATCGGGGGTATATGCCGGAAAACTGTTTTTGAAGTAATAAAAAAGGGGCTGTTACGAAATAGCTGATTTCATAAAGCTGTTGTAATCAGCCTTTTTCATGGATAAAATAAAAAAATCGCTCTGGGACTCCAACCCTCTGGCGATTTTCGTATCAGACATACTATTGTCTGGTTATTATCATAATATCATTAATTCTTTCCTCATAATATCACAGATGAGGAAAAGGGTTTTATATTAACAAAACAAATACTTTTCCATAGAAATATTCATTAAAATAGGCAAAACAAAGGCTGTTACAAACTTCATTTCGTAACAGCCCCTTTGTTTATATGTTTTTTTATTGTCCACCAGCCGTTAGATAGACGATGACCAGAAATGAAGCAATCGCAAACCATGTCGCAAAACAGCCCGGTGGTACAAACAAGGCTCGTAAAATCATCTTTAAAGTAAATATTCTATCTTCCTTACTGATCTTCTTTCTTAAACGATAACGTTTTTTCTTACCATTTTCATCAGTAACATAAATCCATGGATCATCATAGATTTCAATCCTGCCAAACTTGAGAAGATAGATCGGAATAACCGGCACAAAGATACAGAACCAGACAGCTGAACCGCTTATATCAATTTTTGAAAAATCAAATCCTCTTAGAAACAAGGCAATGATCACCGGTAGAAACAAAACCGCCATGGCCATAGAGATCATTCTTATCATGCGTACTGGTGAAGAGAAACGTAAAGTGACCTCTGTTGTCTTACCATCAAGTGTTTCATAGAAGACAGGATCAGCGACCTTTTTCTGAACCTTCTTATCTTTAATGACCAGTTCATTATTTACCCGTTTATACACGGTATCATCGGTAAAGATCTTATGGACTTTCTCAACCTTAAAATCATTATGGATCGTATCAGAATAGGCACATAAGGTCACGATCAGGAAAAAGAACATCAATATACCACTAAGATAAATCGATGATCCACTATTCATACCAAACAGACGCAGACCGATATAGATAATACAGGTGATTAATACCGTTGAAACGATGGCTTTGAGCCACCATGGCAGGAAATAGTAATAAGATGGTCTGATAGATCTTACAGCGATCTTGCCAGTCTGACCATTGACGGCAGTCTGAACTCCATCAATATTAAGATAATATGCCGGTAAAAGTACAGGCATTTCCATAAGGTTAGAAGTATCTGTTG
>CAMNFQ010000103.1 GCA_946537295.1 uncultured Bacillota bacterium | reverse complement strand
TTCTTAGGAACATTAAGTTTCAAGACACCATCCTCAAATTTAGCTTTGATCTCATCGGTGCTGATATTGTCTCCGACATAGAAGCTTCTTTGCATCATTCCGGAGTAACGTTCCTGACGGACGATCTTGCCCTTATCGTTCTTTTCATCTTCATCAAGTCCCTTGCTGGCAGTTATTGTCATATAACCGTCATTAAGTTCAATGTTGATATCTTCTTTCTTGAAACCTGGCAGATCGATCTGTACATCATAGTGATCATCATGTTCCTTTACATCAGTAAGCATTTCCCTGTTCGCATGCTTTCCGTAAAGTTTACGATCAACGTTTTCAAATCCTCTCATCATTGGGAAATCCATCCAATCATCAAATAAATTTTCTGTAAACAATTTAGGTGCTAACATAGTCATTTACCTCCTTTACTTTCTAATCATTGTTCTCTTTAATAAGTGAACTATGTTTATTAAGCAAGGCAATGGAGCGTTTGGATTCTATACAGGATCTTCTCTTATTTCCTTGTACAATTATGTTATAGTACATATTTTTAGCAATGTCAAGTGGAGAGTGCTAATTTTTTTTATATATCTTTTGCTATATAAAAACGTGGTTTCCCACGTCTTACTCAACATCATCGAACGCCATCTGAACTGGTGGCTGTTCTTCGATTTCTTCTATCTCTTCTTCGAAGTTATCCATGTAGGTCTCTACTTTGGATTCTTTTGGTGTGAAGAGTGTTATTTTTCTCTTTTTGATTTCCTGATGAAGTTCATCAAGAGTCTCACTATCCATCTTCAATAGTTCTTCAGCTCTATTCAAAGGAATTGTTACATCCTGAAAACCGGTAAATGTAATCTTCAGATTATTTCTTTCGATCCCTGAGATCTTTCCTGTCAAACCACTGGCCTTCGATACGATATTCCTGTTAGTCAGGCCCATTAATCTTCCTCCTTATCCTGCTATATGATATTAGTATCTTCAAAGAAGGTCAACATATTTTTTAATGTTCCGGATAGATTTTTTCTTCAATATTCTTATATTCCAATAATTCAGAAATCGTCACCAGCTGATAACCTTTGTCCAACAGATCAGGAACCAGTCTTTGAACTGCAGCAGCACTTGATGGATAAAGCGAATGCATAAGCACGATACCGCCATCCCGGACACCGTTCATGACATTCTGATAGGTGATCTCTTCATCACGGTTGGACCAGTCCTTGGAATCAATATTCCACAAGATGGCTCTTAAATCGGTAATCTCTTCCATTTCATAGTTGCGGAAACCGTAAGGTGGCCGATATGTTTTCATTTCATAGCCGATATGATCATAGACATAATCTAAAACTTCTGTCACATAGTATAAGGCTTCAGTTGAGGAATATTTTCGAAGATCCTGATGATTCTCCGTGTGCGAACCATACTCATTACCAAGAGCGATCCCGTATTTCATATCTTCCAGCTGTTTACTTCCGATCCTGTCACCGACAAAGAAGAAAGTAGCCCGACAATCATATGTCGATAGTGTTTCATAGATAATTGAATCAACTGGCCAGTAAGGACCATCATCAAAAGTCAGAGCGAGAAGAGGTCTGTTGGGATCGACGTAGATCTTTTTATCGAAGTGTTTGTCTTCGACGCCAAAATCCACTTTCACGATACTTTGGGCATACTCAAATGGCAGTTTCAGCTGATAATCAAAAGACGGAAAATAGATGCTTACACTATCTTCATTGATCTTACATACCGTATCAGAAACATCAAAGTTTTCTTCAGCGGTTTTGATCATGAAATCAGCTGTATAAGCCTCATCAATTCCGTCTTTTTTCATCTGATAACGCAAGATGTCTCTCAACATCCCGATATTGTCCTGAACTTTCAGAAGAAGCGGACTGTAATCATCATTCACATAGAAAAGCTGATTATCGATGTAAGAAACGATCTTATATGTTCCCTTATCAGTAACAGTATAATCATAGATCAGCTCTTCACCACTTGAACACAAGTTTTTTGCGTATTTCGCTATTTCTTCATTATTATCAGGATAAAACACAACACACTTTTCGTTTTTGTAACTTAAAGCTCCTTCGTTATCCGAAGATATCTGACAACCGCATAAAATAAGCAGTAAGACAAAAACGATCTTTTTCACTATTTAACAGTAATTCTACCCTCCGGAACCTTATAATGATCAGCAACCTGTGGATTTTTCTTCAGGAACATTTCCGTAACATTGGAATCATAAATTCCAGGATCATCGATTTTTTCACTATTCTTGAAAGCTGTATTGCCATCGCCGGCATTTTCAACGAGATAGTCGGCACTGCCGAGCGTATATTCCTTTTCCGGATCGATCGGTACATACTCACCATTCTCAAGAACCATGACATCCGATACTCTTCTTGCATCAGAACTGAAACCATTGAACATGCCTTTTTCATCGACCGTAACAGCTGATGGGATCGAGGTATTGATCGTATATTTAAGACCAGATACCTGCAAGAAAGCACCGAATTCACCAACCGCTTTTCCATCAAGTTTATAGATGGCTTCAGTCTCCTTGGAACAGTATTCCAAAGCATCCAGTATCATCTGACCGGTAACTTTATAGACACAGCCTTTATTGAAGAAAGGTGTGATATTAAGCAGATCACCGAAAGTGATCTTTCCTTCTTTAACCGTCTTTCTGACAGCTCCACCGTTAATGACAGCCACATCAGTTCCCAACACTTCTCTAAAGGCATCAGCTACAAAATCACCCAGATTGGTCTCTCTTGTTCTGACCATTCTGATACCTTCTTCATCAGTGACCGTCAGATCAAAAGCTGTTTCACCGATCACTTCACTAAGGATGACATCAAGTTCATCCTTCACATTATCGATGCTCTTCTGAATTGTTTCATCAGAACGGGAATATTCATTAAAATGAACAGTTGATATTTCTCCTTCCTTAGAGATGATCAGTTCACCTACTGCTTCCAGTTTTGTTCCCACAGAAGAAAGCAGAACATCCTTACCATCCTTATTAGGATATACATCACCAACAATCATCGCATGAGAATGACCATCCAATACGACATCAATACCACTAGTATGGCTGATGAGACTGATTGAATTGTATACACCTTCTTTTTCAGTGTTGGTACCAAGATGGCTGATCGCTACAACATAATCAGCACCCTGCTTACGGACTTCATCGACAATACTTTGAACTTTGTTTGCCATCTCCATACCATCATTGCCGCTATAAAAATCATAAACGAACTTATTGTCTTCCATGAAAAACTTTGGAGTTGAAGATACGATTGTATTTGGAGTCAATAAACCAAGAAATGCCACCTTCACTCCATCAAAATCTTTGATGACATATTCAGGAACATCTTTGAAGATATTCTCCTTATTTCCACTATATTTTACATTGGAAGCTATAGTCTGAAACTTCATCATTTTTGTCAGTTCAGACAGACGTTCCATACCGTAATCGAATTCATGATTGCCATAGGTTGCCAGATCGTATCCCATATCATTCATCAGTTCAACGATCATCTCGCCACGGCTCAAGGCGCCGATATTACCACCTTGGATATAATCACCACAATCAACCAGTAAGACATTCTCATGTTCAGCCTTGGTATCATCCACCAGAGCCTTTAAAGCTGGAAAAGTGACATTTTCATCAACACCACAGTGAACATCACTGGTAAAAAAGATATAGATATCATCCTTCGGTTTTTTCTGACAGCCGCTTAAACCAATAAGCAACAGAAAAGTTACAAACAGTACAAGATATTTTTTCATATGCTCCTCATCTTTTCTATTCATTATATAGTTTACTATATTTTTAATATCTCTTCGATCACCTCAAATCAAATAATGGAATATGAATATTCCAAGCAATATCCTCACTCTTTTTCATCAACTCTGTTAAGATGAAAAAGAGGTTAACACTTATGGATCCTATTGAAATAATGAAACAGAGACACTCAGTCAGACAGTATCTTGATAAGCCAATTCCTGCAGAGATCAGAACTCAACTTGATTCTTATGTAGCAGAACTGAATAAAGAAAGTAAGCTTAATATACAGATCATCTATGATGAACCAAATTGTTTTAATTCCTTTATGGCTCATTATGGAAAATTCTCAGGAGTCTCTAACTATATCGCAATAGTTGGTAAAAAAGAAAAAGACCTCGAAGAGAAAGCCGGCTATTATGGTGAAAAGCTTGTGCTTAAAGCACAGGAACTTGGTTTAAATACCTGTTGGGTAGCTTTGACTCATGGCAAAAGTAAATCAGTAATAAATGCTGATGAAAAAGAAGTTATCATCATTTCACTTGGATATGGAGCCAATGATGGTAATCCTCATAAATCAAAAAGGATCACTGATCTTTCTGATCTGAAAGACAATGATCCCGAGTGGTTCAAAAGAGGTGTAGAAGCTGCGCTCCTGGCACCGACCGCCATCAACCAGCAGAAGTTCTATATTGCTCGTGATGGAAATAAAGTTAGTATATCAGTTCGTGGTATTGGAACTAATACCAGAATCGATCTGGGAATAGTCAGATGTCATTTTGAACTGGGAGCTGGAAAAGATAATTTCAGCTGGGCAGAATGATTACCATTCAATAAGTTCTTCAAGTCTTCTTACAAGTTCTTCCAGACCTTTCTGATCATCTTCATCAAAACGGTTCAGTAATGGAGAATCTATATCTAATACTGCAACAACCTTTCCTTTATTATGGATCGGTACAACGATCTCAGAATTAGAGGCACTATCGCACGCTATATGACCAGGAAACTGATGAACATCCTTAACTAACTGTGTCTCATCTTTTTCAAAGGCGGTTCCACAGACGCCTTTTCCTTTCGCTATGTTTACGCAAGCTACCTTTCCCTGGAATGGTCCCAACAATAACGCATCATCTTTTACCAGATAGAAACCAGCCCAGTTAAGATTTTCCATTGATTCATATATCAATGCACTCAGATTAGATAAGACGGGAATATAGTTTCTTGATGATTCGATAAGTCCTTCCATCTGTCTGATCATAATATTGTAG
>CAMNFQ010000102.1 GCA_946537295.1 uncultured Bacillota bacterium | reverse complement strand
ACATTAAACATATCTTTGATCAGATTCTTCAAAATTGTATACCTCCTTTATTTAGATGACTTAAATTTATCAGCTAATAAAAGGCAGTCCACATAAAATATCAAAGAAGAGTCCACAAAAAGAAAAGAATGTGTCCACATAAGGTCCACATTCTATCTCAAAGCTAGGTCCACATCCACACGATATGTCAAAAAGCCTGTTTAATTGGGCAGTTTTTATATGATGTATTTTGAATCGGTCTGATTATTTTCTTATCATACCGGTGGCCAGAATTTTAATACGTTCTTGCACCAAGCTTTATCGAGCTCATCGATAAACTGTTGGACAGTGACGTTTTCCAGACCAGCTTCGATTAATTCATTATGAATCTCTGGCCAGTTAGCACGGATCTTTTCTACTTCAGCAGGATATTTACCATTACTTTTAATAGCGTTATCCGCAACAATCCAGGCAATCTGATAAAGATTATATCCCTTATCAGTGACGATATATTTACCACCACTTACTTTTTCAAGTTCTTCATTATTTAATAACTTGTTATTGTCCATAAACTATATCCTTCAAGTTTCCTTTCTATAATTCTATACGATCAGGAATGATCTGTGGCAATAATAAATACGTAACTTTATTCATATTATTATTACCATCCTTTAATGACTTTAAACGATAAATATATAATATATAAAGAAAGATTATAAGAGAAGAAACAGAGGTGGATAATTTGGTAAAGACATTAGAGTTTGATGGAAAACAGATGGATTATATCAGTTTTGGTAAGGAAGAAGGAAGAAAGGTCGTAATCCTGCCTGGTCTTTCCTTAAAGAGTGTCATGGGCTCAGCAGAAGCGATTGCGAGAGCTTACAGTCTGCTTGCTGAAGATTATGAGATCTATCTGTTTGATCATATCAAGGCAGAGCCTGAAGGATATAAGATTGAAGATATGGCAGATGATACTTTGAAGGCATTTGATCTGTTAGGGTTAGAACACGTTGATCTGATGGGAGTATCAATGGGTGGTATGGTTGCACAGACCATTGCTTTAAAAAAAGGAGATGTCGTTGATTCTCTGATCCTTTGTTCAACAACTTCCAATGTCAGAAATCTGGATCAAAGTGTATTTGAAAGATGGAAAAAACTTGCGAAAGAAGAAGATCTGAATGGTTTGATGGAATCTTTTGGTGAAAATGTCTATTCACCATCTTTCTATGCAAAGTATAAGGAAATCATTATTGCATCAGGTCAGGGTACAACAGGACAAGACTACAGCAACTTCCTTACATCTCTTGCAGGAATAAGTAACTTCAATGTATATGATAAGCTCGAACAGATAAAATGTCCGGTACTGGTATTAGGCGCTGGTGAGGATAAGGTAGTTGGTGTACAGAGTTCATTAGATATCGCTAATAAACTCAATTGTGAATATTTCATCTATGAAGGTTATGGCCATGGCGTCTATGATGAGGCACCGGATTATCTGAGCCATATCAAAGAATTTCTGGATGGATTAAACCAGTAATTGTTTTCTGGTAGAGAAGAAAAACAATTAAGATACAACAGACTGCTGTCTGTAAGTATGTTGAAGGCAGAGGCTTAGAAATGATTGTCAGCTGCTTTGATTGTAATGTCCACTGGATCACACAGACCTTTGATAGAGGCGATGATATCATCTATATCTTTGTGGATGGAAATCTGGCAGAAGATGATAAATTCCGGGTTATTGGCCGTCCATTCTAAATCAATAAATAGAACCAAATAAAAGAAGATCAGGAATCTTGGATTAAAGTGTGTGTTTCTAACCATAAAAAAGATCTGTTTTTAGAAGTAACAGATCTTTCTTTGAGTTAGTCGTTTACGTTATCCTGGTCTTTTTCTAAGATGCTTCCATCAGATACTCTGATCTCATATTCATATTCTATCTGACCAGAAATAAATTCGATCTTATGTACCTCGATGCCATCTTCGATCTCAGTGTGATTTTCTTTAATTATGATCTGATCTTTAGTGAGACCACAATCCTTTAAAGCAATCTCAAGTGCTTCCTCTGGACTTATACCATTACTTCAGGCTGACTTTCCTGTGAAGTACAACCGCTGCAGATAAATAATAATATCGCCAATAACAATATAATTTTCTTCATGTTTTCTCCTTGGCAAATATACAATAGCTTATCACTATTATAATCATCCAGATTAGTTTAGATAACTGTATGATTATTATTTTAAAAACTGTTATTATTAATAGATGATAAAAGGAAGGCAGATATGAACAACAACTCAAAAAAATACTTATATATTATAGTTTCACTGATACTGGCAATTCTGGTTGGTGTCTGTGCTTTTAATGCAGGAAAAAACAGCGGCAATCCAAAATTACAGGAGCAGTACGATGAGCTCTTGAAAAAACAGGAAGAGCTGCAGCAGCTTAATCGAAGCAGTATCGAAAAGATGATAAAGGAAGATGGACCGATCTATGTCATCGGACATCGCAGCCCTGATTCGGATACTGTATGTACAGCGATCGCATATGCCAGATTTCTGAACATGTTAGGTTATGAAGCACAACCTCGTATTAATGACAAGATAAACAACGAGACGGCTTTTATTCTGAAGGAAGCAGGAGTAGAAGTTCCGGAAGAACTGATTGATGCTTCAGGACTTAATATCTTTCTGGTAGACCATAGTGAATACGCTCAGGCAACAGAGGGCATGGTAGATGCTCATATTGTCGGTGTTATTGATCATCATGGTGTAGGTACAGTTCAGACTGGAAATCAGGTCGTCTATGAAGCAAAACCGATCGGTGCAACCGCAACTATCGTCTGGCTTGATTATCTTAACTATGGATTAGAAATAGATAAAACTACAGCTCATCTGTTACTTGGAGCAGTATTGTCGGATACCAGTAATTTAGGCGCCTCAACTACAACTGAGGCAGATGCGGCTGCCGTAAAAGAACTTTCAGTATTGGCAGGAGTAGAAAACGTAGATGAATTCTATAACAAGATGCATGCTGAAAAAATATCATACAAAGGTATGAGCAATGAAGAGATCCTTTTCTCTGATTATAAGGAATACGAAGCATTTGGAACCAAGTATGGTATTGGACTTGTTGATTCATTAAATGAAGAATCTTCAAAAATGCTGGCAGAAAAGATGAAAGAAGCACTTAAAGAAAACTTCAATAAAAAAGATGTCGATCTGATGTATGCCTCTGTTGGAATTCGAGAAGATGGTAAAAAGATAGATTACATAATTCCGGCAAACGAATTATCAGAATCGATCCTGAAAAATGCCTTCCCTGATTATGATGAATATGATGGAACTTCCTATATATTTAGAAGCGGTTTAGGAAGAAAGACTAAATTTGTTCCTGGACTTAACGAATATCTTGGTGCTCATCCACATGAGTAAGAAAACAGTAACAAATCCAATCATTCAAATGTAATAGAATATGTAATTGATCGAGATAATAAGTATATAGAAGGAAAATATGATGAGAAAAATCCCGAATAGAGAGTATCCGTATTATAAAGTTCCTGAGGTAGAAACCATCAGGGAACTTGCCTGCTTCGCTAAGAATGAAGGAAGTGACAAGACGGTTTTTTATCGCGGAAAAGATAATGAAGAACCTATCACTTATGGAGAATTCTATTCCATGGTTGAATCTCTGGGAACCTTTTTACTGAATAAAGGTCTAAAGAATAATCAGATTGCAGTATTAGGTGAAGATTCAACAGAGTGGTGTCTTGCGTATTTTGCGATTGCCTGCAGTGGTAATGTAATCGTTCCACTGGATAAAGGATTAAGTAAAGAAGAACTTTATCATTCAATTTCTTTTACAGAATGTAAGGCAGTTTTCTATTCCAAGAATTCAGAAGAATTCGCTGATTATTTTAAAGAGAAGAACCCTGATCTTCTTTATCTGTGCATGGATGGAATCTATGATAATGTACAAGAAGGAAAAGCCCTGATCGAAAAAGGAGACAGCAGTTTTGCGGATCTGGTCATAGATAAGAATCAGTTGGCAGCTATTGTGTTTACTTCCGGAACTTCTGGCACGCAGAAAGGCGTTATGCTTACACACTATAATGTAATGTCTGATCTGGTAGCGGCAGCCAAACACGTTGAACAGATTCACACGATGTTCTTCTTACCATTCCATCACACATTTGTCTGGACAGGTTTCCTGTCTTGTTTTGCTACATTGGCTGATGGACATGTCTGCTCTAATATGAAGAGATTTACCAGCGACATAAAACGTTTTGCCCCGGAAGGATTCGAATTAGTACCGATGGCAGCAGAACTGATTCATAAGAACATCTTTAATTCTGCCCGCAGACAGGGTAAAGAAAAGAAACTGAAGTTCGGTTTAAAATTAAGCAGATTCCTGATGGCGATCGGTATCGATAAAAGAAGAGATATCTTCAAAGATGTTATTGAACAGTTTGGCGGTAATTTAAGTACATTGGTCATTGGTGGTGCTGCAATGGATCCACAGATAGAAAAAGATCTTTACTATCTTGGTTTCAATCCGGCAGTTGGATATGGCATCACAGAATGTTCACCTGTAGTAACTACAAATCGTATTCATTATTTCCGTTTTGGCAGCGTAGGAAAACCAATTCCTTGTTGCAAAGTCAGGATCGCTGATCCGGATGAAGAAGGAAATGGTGAGATCCAGGTATCCGGTCCAAACGTGATGATGGGCTACTATAAAGATGAAGAGGCCACAAAAGAAGTCTTTGATGGTGAATGGTTCAAAACAGGAGATGTAGGCCATTTTGATAAAGATGGTTTCCTGTATATTACAGGACGTAAAAAGAATCTGATTGTTCTTTCAAATGGCGAAAACATTTCTCCAGAAGAACTGGAAATCAAGCTCAGCCACATTCCTTATGTGAAGGAAGTAGTTGTCTATGAAGAGAATAATAAGATAGTTGCGGAATTCTATCTGGATGAGGAAAATGATCCAAAGGCTAAAGAAAAGATCGACGCTGATGTTTTGGCTTTCAATAAATCTATGCCTTTAAGCAAGAACATCAATAAGATTAAGATCAGAGATATTCCGTTTGAAAAAACAACGACTATGAAGATCAAACGTTATCTAATAAAAAAATAGTCGTATAGGTA
>CAMNFQ010000101.1 GCA_946537295.1 uncultured Bacillota bacterium | reverse complement strand
TGTCACCAGCTTTGAATGGTGCTCCACACTGTGGACAATATCCTGCAGGAGCAGCTTGCTGCTGGCCACCTGTCTGTTGCATCAGACCGGAAGCCATACCTCCGACCATATTGACACCCATCAGACCAACTGCAGCACCGTTTGGATTGTTTGCAGCATCTCTCATTGCATCAGCTGCTGCTGTGCCAATAGTTGCATTCAGCATGTTAGGATCCTTATTGACAGCAGACATCTGCAGATTGGCGATCTTAGCAGCATCTTCTTCAGGGATCGATACAGAATTGATAGCAATATTACAGAAAGCAATACCTCTTTCTTCAGTCCATCTCTTGCTCAGAGCTTCATTTAAAGCATCTGCCAATTCAAATGTATGAGCAGGAAGTTCAGAATATCTGATACCTGTTGCAGAGATCTTGGCGAATGCCGGATTCATGGCATTGAGCATCTCAGCTTTCATCATTGATGAGATATCTGATTTATCAAATCTGTCGCCTTTGTTGCCGGCAACCTTCTGATAGAAGATGACAGGATCTACAATTTTGAAGCTGTATTCACCGTTACATTTTACAGCAACATCTACGTCCAAACCGATATTCTTATCTATTACTCTAAAAGGAATAGGTGTAGCAGTTCCGAACATGTTGCCCATGATTTCCTTAGTGTTGATATAGTAAACACGCTGTGATTTGTTTACTTCACCACCGTAGGTAAATCTGCCTAAAGCATCTTTGAATGAATTCTTGATTCCTTCAAAGCCACCATCAAATACACTTGGAGACAATGTTGAATCAAAAGTGTAATTACCTGGTTCAGCAGCAACTTCCAGAATATTTCCTTCTTCTACAACAAGTGCACACTGACCTTCGTTGACTACAATGCCAGAACCGTTTGTGATAATTTCACCTGAACCACCATTACCTCTCTTGGTTCCTTTGACCATCAGAGTATCATTGTCTAAAGAATCACAGACAAAATAATCTTTCCAGGTCTCAAGAATCGTGCCTACTACGGAACCGGCTAAAGCTTTAATTAAACCCATTTTTATTCCTCCTTTGATTTAATTTCTATTCTAGAAATGGCCACCATGTCCGCCATGGAATGAGCCACTTGAAGAAGTATGTACATGCGTTCCACCAGGTCTTGAACCTCCACCTCTGCTGGAATCATCATTACGCGGTCTTCTTACCCGCGATACTCTTCTATTAACAAACATATCTGAAGAGCCGATAAGTCTGAAACTGTTTCCTACCACATAGTTAGTGGCATATCTTTCTTTTCTGACACTCTTTAACTGACCTTGCAGCACCAGATTTGTGATAAGTGTTGCAAGTGCAGCAATTACTGCGGAAATAATGACATTGTTGAAACCAAAGCTCTGTTTCTTCACATCCTGGTTATCAACATCAATAATATTTCCGGCATTACCATTCTTGATATACTGTTCAACTTCATCAGCATATGTATCAAAGGCATCATAGTAATTGCCACTGTTGATATCATCGACCATCTTATCAAAGATCTTCTCGGTACCATAATCGCTGAAATATTCAATCGCTTTTCCTTTGGTTGAGAAATAGTATCCCCGATCTTTCATATTCAGCATCAGCAATAGACCATCATTACCAAAGCCATTGTAATCATAGAAATCATCACAATAGTCTCTCATCGACTTTCCATTATAGGTATCAGTCGTCAGGATCACGGTATCAAAACCATAGCGGTTTTTGATATTCTGAAGCTTGCTGTTGAGCTTTTCTACTTCCGAACTGCTCATTAATCCTGAAAGGTCATGCACAAGTGAACTGTTATCAACGGTTGTTGTATTGGTGTTACTTGCATTGTTGATCAGTTTCAGAACATTCTGATAATAACTGACGATACCATCATAGAAGGCATCGGAAGAAGAACCGCTTGCCTGTTTATAGAACTGATCCCAGATCACTGTTTCATTTGAAAGGATATCTGAGCGGCAATCACCACTTGCTTCGATCTTATATTTGGTATTTCCTACTACCAATACAACATTGTTTGAAGCATTTGAATGACTGCTGATAAAATTCGAAGCATATCTGCTTATTCCTGATTCCGTATCTTCGATCGACTGATCAAAGACGAAATAGATACCTACATCATAGTTTTTTTCAACCTGCGCTAGATCATCATTCAGAAAATCATATTGGCTCTTGGAAAGAAAACCTGAATAATCATCAAATATGACATGTTCGCCAGCTGCACTGATGCTTTGTACACTGAGTAAGAGGAGTAATGTACACAAGATTGTTCTGATTATCTTTTTCATTTCTCTACCTCATCATCAGAAGCACAAACTGGATCAGACAGGCAACAATCAGTACACCAAAGAATACACTGAGAAGTACACCTGCTGCCTTACTCCTATCAGCAGGAAGATTTCCCACAAATTTGCCCGTCTGGCCATTCATTGCGAATGTATACATCTGGCCATTATATTTAACATTAAGCAACCACACCGGATACATGACATATTCCTGTTCACCTTGTGAGATAAAGATACTGCTGGAAGTTGGAATACATGAATTATATCCAGATGCTGTCATATCGATCAATGAAGCTGTCGAATTGGCGATTCTTTCATTTGCGATCTTTCTAGAATCTTCAACATCAATATCATATTTATCGGCATAATAGCCAGCCAGATAGTTACTTGAAAAATCTTTGACATCCTTTGTATCAAAAGGCTCAATCGATTGTGCCAGATCATCCTTGATCTTGCTGGAAGCATCGACCGGCACGGCCTCAAATCTTACACTTCCTGCCCTGAACAGCTTGAAGTAACTTGTCTCAGTACAGTCAAATTCACCATCAGAATAGAATCTGACTCTTGTAGCGTCATACCATCTTCTGGCATTGGCTTTTCCATTAAAGATCCAGTATGGAACATAGATTCCTTTGATCTCATTGATGGTAGCCTCATTCTTAAAGGCATCAGGAAGTAACAGCTTGCCCTTAAGATGATCCTTATATCTTTCAACTGCCTGTTTCTTGTTCAGTTTGAATGGAATGACCTTTTTCGGTTTATAGACTCCAGACACATTGCTGGTCATAACCACCGGATTGCCACAATATGGGCAACTGCTGGCTGCCGTATCCTTGTCAGCCATGATCGTACCACCGCAGGAACGACAGGTGTAGACAACGATATTGTCATCTTTCCACTCTTCATTAGAAACAGTAAAACTGTGACCTTCGTCAAAAACATCTGGATCGAAAGTACCGTCACAGTATGGACATTTTAATTTTTGTGTCGTAGCGTCGAATTCTAAACGACCACTACAATTTGGACATTTAAAATCTTTTAATTCGCTCATATATTTACCTTTAATACAATTATACAGTAATTAAAGTTTAATAGTTAGAACATTCATACCAAAAGTCGTCTGATAATTCATCTGTTTGGCGATCTTGGAAACCATCTTGATTCCCACGTTCTTTAAAGGATCATCCGTATACATTTTCAGCTTTGTATGCGGATCAAAAGGTACACAATTATCTCTCAGACGCAGATAGACTTCGTCGTTTTCAACACAAGCCAGTACGTCGATCATATTATTTTTCTTCTTATCTTTCTTGAATCCGTGTTCAACGATATTTCCGGCCATCTCTTCTGCACATAATCCCGAAAGCATAGCACGCTTGGAATCGATACCGTTGTCTTTACAGAAGCTTTCGATTTCTCTGGAAACATTAACAACTTCTTCGATCTTATTGATTGAAATATTATATCTCTTGGTAGCATCAAAATCATTGCCAAGATAGATCAGTTCATCAACAGTTGTGACAATCTTCTTGTTCTGGATGCAGGCGTTGATATAAAAGATAGCTAATGTAACGATCTCAGCGATTGTATACAAGAGCCATATTGCTCTTATACCAAAGATATTAGCCAGGACTGTACAGCAGAACAAAGGAACAAGGATACAGTTAGACAGATAAACAGCATTACAGAATCTGATCCTGCCAACTGTCTGATATACACCAATTAAAGCAAGTGTAACTATGTTGAATGGAGAACTCCAGTTGTACAGAATGATCAGTTCCGTAGCTACAGAAATCAGTTCACCTTCGCCACCAAAAAAGATTGGTATTCTTTCATTCAGAAGATAGCATATAGTTATCCTTACCATACACAGAGCTATACCCATCCATACCGATATTTTCATAAGATCCTTGAGTGATCTTGAATCTTTTTCGCCTACAAAAACGCTTGCCAGCATCGTGAAGGTGGCTCCTACACCGATATTAATGGAATCAAGGAAGCCACCGCAGGATGTCAGGATCGCTAAGGCATCGACCGCAACAGTACCTGCTGTTTTTAAAGCATATGAATTGATAAAGACATTTCTGATGGAATAGAGAATACCAGCTAAGGAAGCCGGGCTTCCCAGAATCAGGATGTCTTTAACCATCTTCAGATCAAAAGCCTTGATATCAAACCTGACCATCTTCTTGTTGAATGTAAAATACAATAACATCAGTATGACAACACAGTATTTACTCAAAGATGTAGCTAATCCTATACCGAAGATTCCCTGATGAAAAATATGAACATTCAGCAGATTGAAGATTGTATTCAAGACAGTCAGAATGATCGTTGATAAAAGTGAAAGACCTGATTTATTACACATCTGAAGGAAAGTCATCAGACATGGCATTATCAGCATTGGCAAGATTCCGATCGATAGACCAATGATATAGTTTTTGGTATCGACATATGTTGCCTCAGTCGCATGGAAGGCATTCGCAAGAAGTCCAGAGCAAGAAATACAGACAACAGTCAGTATTATGCTCATAACAGTCAATATTTTCAATGAGATAGAATAGACTTTATCGACGTTTTTTGTTTCTCCTCTTCCCATATAATTGCCACACATGATTCCTGCTCCACCTGATACGATCGAAGAGATCGCCGAGATGAGTGTTACCATCGGCGTGACAAGTCCCAAGGCCGTCAAAGCTTCAGGATTGAGAAAGTTACCAATTATTACGCCATTAAGAAAACTGCTTAGATTTGATGCTATTACGACAAAGATTTGGGCTGGAAGTATCTTCCAATATAGTTCGAGAATGTTATTATTAAATATTTTGTTCACACTTATATTGTACTATCAAAA
>CAMNFQ010000100.1 GCA_946537295.1 uncultured Bacillota bacterium | reverse complement strand
AAAAACAAGACGGTGCTTTTAGAGATCGCAGGAGTATCTAAGACCTATGGCAAAGATGAAAGCATGGTAAAAGCTCTTTCGGATTTTTCACTGAAGATATATAAAGGTGAGCTGCTGGTGATACTTGGCAGTTCAGGCAGTGGTAAGAGTACTTTACTTAATTTATTAGGTGGAATGATGCTTCCTGATAGCGGAACAATCTTTTTCAATGGTGAAGATATAAGTCGTTATAATGATCGTAAACTGACTGAATATCGTCAGAATGATATAGGTTTTGTATTCCAGTCTTTTAATCTGATCAATGAACTGACAGCCTTAGAAAACGTTTCACTTACTTCAGATATGGATAGAAGCGAAATTGAAGACCTTTTTATAAAATTAAAACTAGCAGGTAAGCTTGATAATTATCCTCATCAGCTTTCCGGTGGAGAACAGCAGAGAGTTTCCATAGCAAGAGCATTGGCTAAGAATCCGGATCTGCTTCTTTGTGATGAACCGACAGGCGCACTGGATTATGAAAGTGGAAAACAGATCCTGGTTCTATTGGAAGAATTGGTCAGAAAACAGAAAAGGACGATCGTACTGGTTACCCATACCAGGGAGATCGGTAAAATGGCTGATCGAGTAGTAAGAATGCGTAATGGCATGATCATTGAAGAATATATAAACAAAAAGATCGAAACAGCTTCTACGATTGAGTGGTAGTTATGAAACTTGTCTACGGTATTATAAAAAAATACTTAAAACTTTTTATGTCGATCGTACTGGTCTCTTCTTTAGGCTGTGCCATCATGACCGGTCTTTCCAGTGGACATCTTTCACTGGTAGATACTCTGAACAGCTATGTTGTCGACGGTCAGTATCCGGAAGCAATCATAACAAGCGAAGTCGTCAATCAAAAAATAATTAATAGAATAAACGAACTAAAGGAAGTAGAAAAAGTTGAGGCTCGACTCAGTGGTGATACTTTTGTTATATCACCTGGAGGTCGCTTACTATCGTGTTCACTTTTTTCTTATCGTGATGATGATCGTCAGAAATTCTATTTTTGGGATCAGATAGAACCAAGAAACGATGATCATGTTTATATTGATTATATCTTTGCGGATGGCAACGATATAAAAGCTGGTGACCATATCAGAATCAAAATTGATGATGAATATCGTACCTATCAGGTAGCCGGTATCATCTCGATGCCACAGACTTTGGCTGTTGAAACCCATGGTAATAAATGGAATACCAATTCAGATTTCGGTTATATCTTTGCTTCAGAAAAACTGTTAGTAAAAGAAACAGAAAAACGGAAAAGTGAAGAAAAAGTCACAATCGATAATAAACATAAAGTATTTCTCCAGAACCAAAGCAAAGCAAACGAATATATTAGTAATGCCGAAAGTGAACTGAAGGCTGCTGAACTTGAACTCGCAAATGCGAAAAAACTTTATAGTGATTATAGTGATAACTATAAACAGGTAGAGAAGGAGCTTATAAGTAAGCGTGATCTTCTGAATTCCTATCTATCTGATATAAAGGAACAACGAAATTATCTTACTAAAACATTACAAGATATCTCAACAATGGTCACCCAGGCAGAAACTTCACTTGAAGAACTGGAAAAAGCCAGTGTCTATCTTGAAGAAATAGCCAGAACGGAAAAAGAGATCGAAGCAGTTAATAAACAGCTCTCTGATGCTTATACGATCTTAGCTGTTCTTGGTCGAATGGATAATTATAATCTTACAGATGTCTTTACTGCGGTAAATGCATTCAATGATCTGTTAAGAGTCTGTGTTGAACATGGTTTTTACTATGATGTTTCTGAGCAGGTTGAGTATCTTACAGCTGCAGTTCTTGATTTTATTAGCGGCAGAAAAGATGATCTTATCTATCTTACAAGCGCTGAAACCCAAAACCTGATTCAAAGAATTGTAGATAGAGAAGAGGGTATCCAAGAGAAACCGGAATATATTGTTTTAAAGAATCTGCTGTTGCAGTATAACAGAGATACTTCTGATGATAACATCGTTGAATCTTATCTTAGAGTAACAGACAGTCTATCCATATTTGTCTCATATGTAGACAGCTATGGCTTAGAAGAACTGATACCTTTTTTGAATTCGTTTGGCAGTTCAACTTCGTTAGGTGAATTACTCACAAGAATAAGCAAGATCAAAGAAATATTACCTATTCTTTCTATGTACAGTGGAATTGAAATAGAAACAACACATGATCTTTATAACGCTTTTGAAATTGCCAGAACAAAGATCAATGAGCTCATAATTGGTTTGGCTAAACAGAAAGAACAGATAATTGCTGAACTTGCTAAGCAGGGTATCACAATTGAAGAGATTCCATCACTCATCATAGAACTACAGGATCTGATCAAATCAGCTCCGGCAGTTATCGATCAGATCTATTCAGCCTTGAGTCAGATCGATAGTGGTGTTGCTCAGATCGATGAATATCTGAAAATGATAAATAAAGTATTAAGTTCGTTTGATCAGATAAATGATACATATAAGAAAGAACTGAATGAAGCACAGATCAAATATGAAGCAGGTAAGAATAGTCTTGATCTGGCCAGAGCTGATTACCTGAAACAGTTTGCTGATGTTCAAAAAGAGATCGAAAAGGCATACGCGAGACTTGATGAAAGTGAAGGGTATGAAGACCTTGCCAATCAGTTTATGGTCTATTTCAAGGATGGAGTTGATCAGAAGTTTGCGCTTGCTAAAATCAAAAAGATCATAACAGAAGAGGGTGAAGTAAAAGACAGCTATGTCTATGTCGATTCACCTGTTAAAGGACGTATTGATGCAAATATTGCGCCACTAGAGACAATGTCTTATTTTGTTCCTCTGGTATTTTTTGCAATCGTTCTATTGGTTGTCTTTATGTTCATGTCACTGATCATCAGACAGTATCGCAGAGAGATCGGTATCTTGCGAGCTTTAGGTTTCAGCAGACTAAAAGTTACCGGTATCTTCTGTTCAATAAATCTGTGCAGTTCTCTGATCGCATCAGTACTTGGCTTATTGATGGGCAAGATCGCATCAGTAATAATTGGAAATATATATGCAAGTTTCTTCCCGTTGCCGGTCTTTGATTATGAACTCGATTGGAAGATGTTTATCTTTTCGGCATTGATGACGATTCTTGTTTCACAGATCGCCACTGTCTTATCAGCATTACCAATCGCTTCGATTGAACCAAGTGAAGCAATGTCCCGTGATCTTGCGGATAATAAGGAAATGCCGGAATTCTTAATGAAATTTGTTGGAAGATCTTCACCGATTAATAAGTTCTCGGTTTTATCATTATTACGAAATCCATTGAAGTTTGTCTTCTCAGTTTTATGTATTGCTTCAACGATCGTTCTGATTTTTGTCTCGTTATCAATTTTTGCTTCAACTGATTATCTGTTAAACAGTTACTATGATAAACAGATCAGTTATGATGTAGAGATGTTTTTCCTGAATGAACCAGATCAGGATTATATCAGAGATCTTGAAGCTCTTGATTATGTTGAAAATGTCGAAAAGGTCTCCTATTATTACGCTGATATGAAAGCTAATGATAAAAACAAAGCAGGCTTAATCAAGACGATAGATAAGGACAGTAAGCTTATTGCTATGTATGACAATAAGGGAAATAGGTTAAATCTCACTAATCAGGGAATGATAATAGATAAGACAGTAGCTGATGAACTTGATGTGCAGAGGGGGGATACCGTATCGATTGATGGTCAGACTTATCCAATAAGTGATGTTACATTACAAACATTGAACTTCTATAACTATCTTTCTTCTGATGAAAAACGGCTTGGTGATCCTGATCTGTATACACTGATCTGTAATGTGGATGAGGAAAGAGAAGAAGAACTATTAAGACATCTGGTAGAGAATGATGATTATCTTTATAGTGTATTTACTGATGTCTCTTATGCAAGTTTAGAAAGAGCTTTGCGAATTTATGATGATGTTGTTAAAATGATTATTGGTTTTGCGATGATCATCGGTCTGATCATTGTATTAAACACCGCATTGACCAATATTCTGGAGAAGAAAAGAGAACTATCGGTCTTGCGAACACTGGGCTTTCAGCACGCGGATATTTCGAGAAGCTGGTTTGCTCAATCTCTGCTGTTTTTTGTCTCGTCTTGCTGCATAGGCATTCCATCAGGAATTAAGATTACTAAGATCTGTCTAGATAAGCTTTCTACCAATGGCCGTCTCTATGTATTTGTCAGTGGCTTTAAGGAATATCTGCTTAGTATGATGCTTGTACTGGCTTATATCTGTCTGGCTCATTTCCTGACAATGAACAGTTTCCGGAAATGGAACTATATTGAAAATGTAAAGGATAAGGAATAAGTTTATGGATTTTGATTTTCATTCTGAAGGATTTTTTGGCTATGGAAAGTATGGAGATTTTCAATACTATTCTCTAGCACATTTTGTGCCACTTATATTGCTGGCACTAGCGATAATTCTGACATACCGTTATCGCGAAGCACTGAGAAAGTGGAAATATGAAGAAAGATTTCGCTATATACTTTCGTTTGTGATGATAATTGTTGAGATGTCTTATTTCTGGCGATTGCTATATGTCGGTGGCGAAGGAAATAATACACTGATGGATCGTCTCCCATTACAATTGTGCCAATGGGGACTAATCTGCTGTTGCTATATGATCATCTCCAAGAACGAATATCTGTTTAATATTAATTTCTATGTAACTATAATCTTTGGTTCTGCAGCAATGCTGTTTCCGACAGTAATCATGCATGTTAACCCAACATATTATCGTTACTATCAGTTCTGGCTGGAACATGCCTTACCAGTATATGCAACGATCTATATGATGTTTGTTCATGGCATGAGACCAAGTCTAAAGATGATCCCAAAAGTAATGATCCCGGTATTTATTTTAGGTGTGATCTGTATCTATGCAAATAATCATATTCCAGGTGCACAATATATGTATCTTGGTCAGACTACTGAGGATCAGATGGGAAGCAATCCGATTGCTTTCTTGCCAAACAATCAATATGTCAGACTACTTCTTTTAGCATGTATAGGTGTTATCCTTGGGGTATTACATTATTATGGCTGGAAAAAGTTCTTTGACGCTCATAAAGAAGCCTGAAACAATATAAAAAGCTGAATAGTCACAATGAACCATTCAGCTTTTTTAGTTTTAATTATTCCTGTTCAGTAGGATAATCTGATTTACCAGTTATCGTTCTCTTG
>CAMNFQ010000099.1 GCA_946537295.1 uncultured Bacillota bacterium | reverse complement strand
GTTAATAAAAGAATAGCCAGCATTATATAATCAAGAGACATCGCAAAAGCAAACCATCTGATATCCTTTTTTAATATAATCGCAACAATTCTGAAAACTGATGATATTACATATGCCAGAGCATAGGCCAATCCGGATTTTTGAGCCATCATTCTTGACTGGTAAAAATACATGATCGAATCAAAACACTGGAATAGTAATGAGAATGATTGCAAGAAAGCAATTGTCACATATATTGGTGTATTATTCAGTGTTTTTACCAATAGCACAGAACAGATCATTGATACCAGAGAAAAAAGCAATCTTATTGAGATCATTGTTCCCAGTATCTCGTCATTTTTATCTTTATTGTCGACCAGTTCCTTAACAACGATATCATTCATTCCAACTGTACATATTGGAATAAAAAACTGAATATAAGAAAAGACATAAGTCAGCTTTCCATATTCAGTAGGTCCTAGATATCTTGTTACCAGCATCGTGGTAATGAAAGTGAGGCCTAATTGAACGACTCTTCCAATCATTATCCATGACGCATTTATCGCAAAACGATTATTTTTCATTTTCACTCAGTCTTTCAACTAAAGCATTTATTATGATAGCTATAATCAGGAATAATGATGCTCCTGTCATAACTGGTTCAAGGAACATCTGGATTATGATTACAGCAAAAACACCAACCATCAGGATCTTCAGATCATTACTGACATTTGTATTTCTATAGAACTTTCTGATACTGACGACATACATGAATGAATATACCAGTATGATCAGACAGCTGACGATACCGGCGTAATCATAGATATCAATCCAGAAATCATGCACCTGTTCACCTAAGATAGAACTGATCTTCTGTCCGCCAAAAGGATATTTTGGCATCAGTTTGAAGGAACCAAAATACAGTTCAAATCTCTGATCGTTGATAAAACCTTTAGTAAACTTACCAACGATCCTGTATTGATTAAGAAATTCCTGGCAATTAAATATATTCAGGTAATATGCACCAATCAGGATAGCAACAAGCGAAACAACTGTTACTGATATAATCGTGAATCTTTTCTTCAATTTTGCTGATACTGTATGCGTTCTGAACAGTTCATAAAGATATGACAATCCAAAAACGATAAACAGCATTACCACCGGAGTTCTTCTGCCGATAATAATCAGATACAGCATCGATATTCCAAATACTGATAAACCACAATACTTCATCAGTTTATTTTTCTCATGGAATAAAAGATAGTAAGAACATCCCAGAAGAATATCGATATTTATCGCGGTAGAAGTATTTGAGATCTTTTCTTTTGTCCAGAAATCATAGTGGGTTGATGAATTGAACAAACCATGATTTCCATGTATGATCCACTCATAGATAAAATTAAGAATTACATGAAAGCTTAAACTTACCGCAAAAAGATATACTAGTTTCTTTATATTATCTTCAGTTGGATTTTTGATATTAGACCCAATATAATATGCCATCGGCAAAGTAAAACCCATGACACTATAGAATCCAAGTTGATAGGAAAAACCATAGAAGCTGATCGCAAACAGACATAGAACTATAAATGCTTTTGGATCATTAACCTTAAACTTCAGTTTATTTTCAATAAATAAGAGAAAACATATTATTGGAAGAATCAGTTGTCCATAATGTAAAAAATTGATTCCTGTCAGAAATAACAGGATATTTATTACAAGATTGAGATATTTATTTTCAGACCAGATATTGTTCATTTTATTTAACGATGTCCTGATAAAAATCTTCCAGCCATTTAGCTGTTGTGTTCACATCAAAACCGGCTTTAACTATATCATCTTTTGTGAATTGTCTCAATGTGAGATCTTCTTTCATCTTAGAAAGCCAGTATTCTTTTTCTAATGGCAGAAATTCACATAGACCGGTAATATTGACGTTTTTATCTACTCTGCTGCTGCACAGACATTTCATACCAGATGCCTGAGCTTCTACGGCAGCAACCGAAAGTCCTTCAAATAATGAAGGCATCATAAAGATATCTGCCATCATCAAAAGCTTATTGACGTCATTCCTGCCTTCCAGCATTACGACATTTTTATCGATCTTAAGCTCTTTTATCTTTTCTTCTATCTCTTCTTTTAATTCACCATTTCCAATGATAAACAGTTTAGCTTCCGGATCCTCTTTGAGATAATCAGAAAATACATCGATTGTAAAAAGATAATTCTTCTGTTTTGATAATCTTCCTACCTGAATAAATACCTTTTCATCCATTAAACCAAATTCATCACGATATTCATTTCTGATGTTCTCATCATAAGTGAATCGGTCGGTATCGATCGCATTGTTTAAAACAAAAAATCTGTTGCCATTTACAACCTTACTTCCAAACAGCCATTCTCCTGCCTGCTTAGAACAGCCAATAAAATAATCAGATCTGTATCTTAAGGGATACTGAAGTATGTTTTTTACTATTGCGCTTATGCCTTTTCCATTAGAAGTATTATGTGAATGGATTATTGTTTTTAATCCATGTTTTTTTGCGATTGGCAGATATATCGATGCATAACTGCGGGAATGAGAATGAAGGATCTTATATTCCGGGTGTTCATCAAAAAAAGAATCCCAGGCTGTTTTTATTTCATCAATATTAACTCCTACAAATGTAGGCATTACATATATTTTTGAACCCATTTCTTCAACGATTGGAGCCATTCCCATAAGTTCAGGATGATCGACGATAAAGTCACATTGAACTTTATCTCTGTTCATGGCACGACAAAGATTCACAATCATTGCCTGTGATCCTCCATAATTAAGACTTGCGATCATCTCCAATACTTTTACCGGTTCATTCATGTCTTTTATCTGCAATTCTTTTTATTTCTTCAAGATACTTGTTTATTACAATATTTCGATCAAATTCTTTTTCAACTTTCTTACGACCGTTGATACCCAACTGTTTTCTTTCTTCATTGCTTAATGCAAGATATTTTTCAATCTTGGCAATCAAATCATCCAGATCTTTCTGTTTGACAATAAAGCCATTTACACCATCTTCTACAACTTCCCTGCATCCAGGCCTATCAGTTGTGATAATTGGTCTTGAGCAGGCTAACGATTCAAGTAAAACATTTGATAATCCTTCCGGATAGTATGTTGGATGGATGGTACATTGAACTTTTGAATAGATCTTCTTCATATCATCAACGTAACCTTCATAGATGATTGTTCCATCATCATTCAATTTCTTAACGATATCACGATAGTTATCTTCATCAGGACCGCATACATGGAACCTTGTATCTGGATACTTGTTTCTGATATATTTTGCGGCGTCAAGATAAAGTTCAAATCCTTTCTCCTTCATCAGTCTACCAACATAGGTAAAATCGATAGTGCTATCATCAGGGAAATCGTTGAAAGAATACTGCTTGAGATTGACTCCTGATCCTGGTAACATATCATAATTATCTTTAACCGCATGTTTCTTGATCATAAAGTCGCGATTGGCAGTATTCTGAAAAAATACTTTATCAGCTTTCTTTAATCCCAATTTATAAAGATTGAGAGAAATAAATTGTAATAAACCACCGTTTTCGATAGCTGAACCCAGACCTGTGACATTGGCGATATATGGAACTTTGAGCTGTTGACTAGCCAGGCCTCCATAGACATTTGGTTTTATTGTGTAAGTCAAAACAACATCAGGTCTTACTTCTTTTATGGTCTTTTTATAAAACTTCAAAAGTTCAAGATCTTTAAACGGATTGGTGCCCTTTCTTTCAAAAGCAGTATCAATGTATTTACAACCCATTTCTATTATCTTGTCAGTAAAAATGCCCCTAGGCATAGATACAAAAACTTCGTTATCTTTAAGTAACGCTTCTAAAACTTCCTTACGAAATTTGTATAGACCTAGATCATGATTTGTAAGTATCAGTATTTTCATTAGTTGTGTCCATTAAAATATTCGACTGTAGATGAGCCTTCGCCTGTAATACCTTCATGGCTTAAAACGTTTTTTACAGTCTTTAGTATTATCTTGATATCACCTAATAAAGTAATATTTTTTACATACTTGATGTCATATTCAAACTTTTCTTTCCATGATATCGAATTTCTGCCATTGACCTGTGCCAGCCCTGTAAGGCCAGGTCTGACGTCATGTCTGTGTCTTTGTTCCTCATTGTATAAAGGAAGATATTGAACCAGTAATGGTCTTGGGCCAACTATTGCCATATCACCTATAAGGATATTTATCAGTTCTGGTAATTCATCTAATGAAGTACTTCTGAGTTTTTTTCCATAGGAATTGAGTCTGACATCATCAGGCAGATAATTTCCATCCTTATCTTTTTCTTCACTCATGCTTCTGAATTTGATCAGTTTAAAGATCTTTTCATCTTTGCCTGGTCTTTCCTGAGTGAAGAAAGGATTGCCTTTCATATTGATCCATCCAAGAATAATCAATACAAGAAAAACAGGCGCTAATATGATCAGCGCCATTAACGATAATATAAAATCAAATACTCTTTTAAAGAAATTCCTGTACATTATTTTTCAAAACATTCTCTGATGACTTCGATTACCATTTCCTGTTCTTCTGGTGTCATCTTGATATCAGATGGTAAGCATAAACCTCTGTTGAAGATATCCATACCTACATCGAGTTTTTTTCCTCTATCAATATAGGCGTTACTTTGTCCTCTGCCGCTTCCCTTTCTGGTAATGAAAGCATTACTTCTATAGATTGGTTGAGCATGCATTGGCTTCCAGATCGGTCTACCCTCCATATTGCATTCAGCAAGTTTTTCCAATATCTCGGTTGGACAAGACTTGCCTTTTTCATGGACATACAGAGCTTTCTGGTCATCTCTGACTTGCTTGCACATAGCATCCTCATCAATGATAAGACAGCTTAACCAGAAGTTAGGAATAGATTTTTCAGGATCGAATGGATTCATCTTAACTGGTAATCCTTTTAATCCTTCCTTGTATCTATCATAGATTGCTTTCTTTAAAGTGATGTGTTCGTTCAAATATGGAATCTGTCCTCTAATTACACCAGCTACGATATTTGACATTCGGTAATTATAACCAACCTCTTCATGCTGATACCAGAAAGCATCTTCTCTGGACTGTGTTGACCATTTTCTTACTTTATCTGCATCATCTTTGGAATCAGTCAGGAACATTCCACCAGCTGAGCCGGTAATGATCTTATTGCCATTAAATGAAATGCAATTGTAGTCACCTAAAGTTCCAGTTTCAACCCATTTACCGTTAAGTTTATACTTAGCGCCTAATGATTCACAGGCATCTTCGATAATCAGAGCACCGTGTTCATCACAGATCTTTTTGATCTCTTCATATTTGCATGGTGTTCCATAAAGATG
>CAMNFQ010000098.1 GCA_946537295.1 uncultured Bacillota bacterium | reverse complement strand
GGATACATTCTTCCTTACTGATCTTTTTATCTGACACTTCAAACAGTTCATCATGAATCAGATAGGAAAGACGATCATGGAATTCCTTTTTCTTTTTACTGGTCCTGATATCGTTGATCCTATTACGGATATTATCCAGATCCTGTTTATTGATGATCGGTGAAACGATCAGAACAGGGGTAGAAACCTTGAGATCAGTTTTAAGAGTCGAGATGATCAGATCCGCATTGACCTTGGCGAGGTCTTCTTCCTGGGTGATGATAGTTCCAATGACGATCTCATCCTTAAAACGCTCAGTTATGGAATCTGACAGCCTGGTGTTGAGATTGTAATAACCCGGGCAATATATTACCGCTGTGATCTTGTTGTTTAGAGAAGATTGTAATTCTAATGCACCGCCAATATGGAAGGCAATATAGGCGATCTCATCGTCGTTGAGATTGATATTGGTCTTTTCTCTGACCAATCTTGCGGCATTGACGGCAGCATCATAGATCAAAGGACAATTCTGTTTAATGGAGTCAGTCAGAGGATTTTTAGAAAAATAACCGCTGTTGGCTCTGATGAGCAGGTTCTTGATATGTAAGGTAAAGCGGACAAAGAATTCTGGCTGTGAAAGATCAATAAAGAAATAAGATGAGAAGTCCTTGATGATATCATCAGCCAGCTGATAGATGTTTTCACCGACATATTGTCTGACATTATCCATCGTGATCGTTTCATAATCGATGTTTGAAGCACGCGACAAAATAAGCATTGTGAATTCGGCTACTTCAATATCGTTGAAGGAGATATCAAACTTCTTTTCAAACTCAGAAATAATTGCCCTGGCAATTTCGTGTTCATGAGATTTCAGTAATGGTGCGATATTTCCTACTTCCGTGGCGGCATAACCGTTTCTGATCCTATCGATCGTAATGGCAGAATGAAGGATCAGGTTTTCCAAAGAATAGTCGTTAATAAAATAGTGGTATTCTTCAAATTTATTCAGAATGGTATTCTTGATGAATTCAACATCAATACCATCAAAAGAAGAAGACATCTTCTCATAGTTGACAAAATTATTGCGTGATTCAGAGTACATCAAAGAGCTCAAGAGTCTGCGCTTGTTTTTCTCCAGACCATTTACTACCAAGACATCATTCTGATTGACCAGTTCAAGATCAGCTTGTGAGAGTTCCTTACGAACCTTTGCCAGATCGCTTTTCAAAGTGCTGTAGGAGATAAACATCTCATCACAAAGATCGTAGGCATTTACAAGGCCTGCCTTGATGACGCGGTTGATGATGTATGAGACTCTTTCGTCTGCCGTCTGCGGGATCAGTGATCTTGATTCTTCCAGAAGCTTCTGCGCCTTATCTTTATCGATGGTATATCCCTTATGAGATGAAACGATCGCATCAGGGCAGGCGTCATTGATTTCTAGGACATAGGATTTGATAGAACGTGGCGAAACATCCAGTCTGTTGGCCAGGCTGGAAGAAGTCAAAGGACTATCGCTTTCCGATAGGATCCTGATTATCTGTAATAAAGCTCTTCTCATAGATAAGTATATTCTACACAAAAAATCGAAGATATTGAATTGCACCGTTAATGAGGCAAAACAAAAGTCGATAAAAGAAGAGATCATCAATATAATGAAGCCATGAAGGAAAAGCTGAATATATTGCTGGTATGTGGATCAGGAGCTTCATCAAGTTTCATGGCCGCAAAAATGCGATATGCAGCAAGAGACAGAGGTATCGATATCAACATCAAAGCCCGCAGCGAAAGCGAAGTAATGAACTATGTTGATGATGTTGATGCGGTAATGGTTGGTCCTCACCTGTCGATGTATTTTGAGGACATCAAGAAAAGATATGAAGATGAGTTTGTGACGATTCTGATGAAAAAGGATTATTACGCAAACCTTGATGGTGCAAAAGCACTTGATCATCTTCTTTCTGAAATAGAACATAATACTGAAAAGGAGAATTAAAGATTATGGCAAAGCACAATGTATTACTCGTATGTGGTTCAGGCGCTTCTTCAGGATTCATGGCTGCCAACATGAGAAAAGCAGCTGCTGCAAGAGGCATTGAAATCACAGTTAACGCAAGAAGTGAATCAACAGTTGAAGACTATGTTGAAGAAATCGACTGTCTGATGATCGGACCGCACCTCGCACATCTTAAGGAAGAAATGGAAGAAAGATGCGAGGGATATGATATCAAGGTTGCTGTCATTGAAAAGGACGCCTATGCACACCTCAATGGCGATAAGGCACTTGATCAGGTTCTGGCTTTATTTGGAGAATAGTCATATTCATCCTAAGATAAAGAATTTATTCATGAAAAAACGAAAGGGGTAAATCTTACATGAACAAATTTATGAGTTGGTTAGAGAATTCTTTTGCTCCAAAACTACAAAAGATTACTAACACTACATGGATCGTTGTTATCAAGGATTCATTGATGCAGATCCTCCCATTCATTTTGGTTGGTTCTATCTTCTGCTGTTTAGCTATCCCATGGCCTTCATTCTGGACACCATTCGGATGGACTATGTCAAAGATCTCTCTGATGGTTGCTTTCCTTATTCCGTTCAACTACTGTGAAAAGAAGCGTTTCAGAAAACAGAGATTATTAGCTGGTATTACTGGTCTTATCCTGTTTATGATCCTCATCAATCCTGAAACTGCTGAAGAAGCTGGACAGGGCCATGCATTATATGGCGCTAACGGTATGTTTGTAGCTATGGCTGCTGGTATCGTTTCCGGTTTAGTATTTGGTGCATTCGCTAAGTTCTCATTCTTCAAGGAAGATTCAGTAATCCCTGACTTCGTAAGACAGTGGTTTGATGCTTTATTACCTATCGCTTTAGTAGTATGTGCTGGTTGGGTATTAGTTGATATTATTGGTCTTGATATCGCTGGTGGTATCCAGAAGATCTTCGAACCATTAGGAAAGATCGCTAACACCTGGTATGGTATGACACTGATCTGCTTCTTCTACTGCTTCATCTACTCAATGGGCATTTCTACTTGGGTATTAACACCAATGGCTCAGCCTGTTAAGGTTCAGAACATTGCCAACAACCTGGCATTAGTTGCTGCTGGTACAGCTACAATCGAAAATCTGTCAATCTTCACAGAAACAACAATGTATACCTGCTATCTGTGGATCGGTGGTATCGGTGCTACATTATCATTAGTATTACTGATGAACTTCTCTAAATCTAAAGAATTAAATGCTTTAGGTAAGGCTTGTCTGGTACCTGGTATCTTCAACATCAACGAACCAGTTATCTTCGGTGCTATTGCTTGGAACCCATATCTGATGATCCCAATGTGGTTACAGGGTATCGTTCTTCCATTAATGACTTGGATCTTCACAAAGGTTATTCCATTTGCTAAGATTCCTCGTATTCAGTTTGAAATGTGGTATTGCCCATATCCAATCTCAACTTGGATTTCAACTCAGGGACACATTCCTAGTATCATATTCGTTCTGATCCAGTTTGCAGTATCTGCATTAATCTGGTACCCATTCTTCAAGGCTTATGAAAAGACTAAGCTTGCTGAAGAAGCTGAAGCTGATAAAGCTGCTAAATAATTGATTTAAAAAACTTAAATAATAATTGATACGGCGCTGTCGCTACGATTTGATAAGTCAGCGACAGCGTTTCTTTTTACACAAAGGAGAAAATCATGGCTGAAGAAAATAAAACAATGACACCTGAAGAAAAGACTGAATATATCATCGGTAAAGCAATGGAAATCATCATGAATTCTGGTGATGCCAGAAACTTTGCTGCACAGGCGTTTGACAAGATTGTTGAAGGTGACTATGAGGCTGCAAAAGAACTTCTGAAAGAAGCTGAAAAAGTACAGACAGCAGCTCATGTAACTCAGACTGAAATGATCCAGGGTGATATCAGAGGTGGTGATGAGAAGATGGAATACTCTGTTCTGTTTGCTCATGCACAGGATACCCTGATGACTATTCAGGTCGAAATAAATATGACTAAAAACTTCCTTAAATATGCGCAAGCAATTGACGCAAAGATTAAAGGAGAATAATAATGGCAAAAATGAGCAAAGTTAATGGTCTTCCTAAGGACTTTCTCTGGGGTGGTGCTTTAGCTGCCAACCAGATGGAAGGTGCTTGGAAAGAAGGAGGCAAGGGCTGGTGCTTAGCTGATATTAACAGAGCCCAATATGATATCGATCCAAAAGATCGTTACAACATGGAGATCGATACAGCTTATATAAACAAAGCTATGTCAGAAGATGATCTGCTGTATCCAAAAAGAAGAGGTATTGATTTCTATCACACATATGAGGAAGATATCAAACTGCTTGCCGGATCAGGAATGAATTCCTTAAGAACTTCCATCAACTGGGCAAGAATCTTCCCTAATGGCGATGATGCCGAACCTAATGAAGAAGGTCTGGCATTCTATGATCGTCTCTTTGACTGCATGATCAAGAATGGTCTGGAACCATTAATTACCTTAAGCCACTATGAGATGCCATTAAATCTGGCTATCAAATACAATGGCTGGTATTCCCGTGAACTTGTTGATTTCTTTGTTAAGTATTGCGAAGTCTGCTTCAAGAGATACAAAGGTAAAGTTAAGAAATGGATCATCGTCAATCAGATCAATCTGATCGTCCATGAAAGTTTCAACCATTTAGGAATTGCTGCAGATAAGGTAGATAATCTGCTGGAAGCTAAATACCAGGGCGTACATAACGAGATGGTAGCTTGTGCCAAGGCTACAAAGATCGCTCATGAGATCGATCCGGAAAACCAGATCGGTATGATGTTCTGTTCAAATCTTACCTATCCATGTTCACACCGTCCGGAAGATGTCTTCTGGAATATGAAACACAACCAGATGGAATATCTCTATGGTGACATCATGGTCAGAGGTTATTACCCGGGATATGCTTTAAGATATTTTGATGATCATAATCTTCATATCGAATTCTATCCGGGAGATGAGGAAGCTCTGAAAGAAGGAACAGTAGACTTTGTGTCATTAAGCTACTACTACACCAGACTTTCAGGCGAAGAACCATATCTGCATACTGAACTCGGACAGGTTCCTAACCCTGATATCCCGGCATCTGACTGGGGCTGGTCAATCGATCCGATCGGTCTAAGAATAGCGTTGAATGAATACTGGGACAGATACCAGAAACCACTCTACATTACAGAGAACGGACTTGGTGCCTACGATAAGGTTGAAGCAGATGGATCAATTCATGATACCTATCGTATTGCTTATCTCAGAGATCATATCAAGGCTTTTGAAGAAGCTGTCAAGGATGGCGTTGATCTAAGAGGATATTATCCTTGGGGACCAATCGATATCATCAGCTGTTCCTCAAGCGAGATCGAAAAACGTTATGGTTTCATCTATGT
>CAMNFQ010000097.1 GCA_946537295.1 uncultured Bacillota bacterium | reverse complement strand
TTTTTTTGATTTATTTATTAAAAAGAGGCTTTTAAGCCTCAAAGTTAATCTTACTAAACAAAAGGACACTGAAACTATCAATGTCCTTGGATGTTTTATTTGTTGATGACGTCAGTGAGCTCTTTCTGCAGTTCGGTCTCGATACGACGGAGTTCCTGTTGAGCAGCCAGACGTTTTTCTCTTCCCTCTGTCTGAATACGTTTAACTTCTTCCAGAGTTTCAATGAGCTTCTTGTTGGTCTCAGTAAGAGTTTCAATATCAACGATACCTCTTTCAGATTCCTTGGCAGTCTCAATTGTAGCCATCTTGAGCTGTTCAGCATTCTGTTTGAGCATCTTGTTGGTCATCTCAGATACTTCGTTCTGAGCCTTGACTGCTTCCTTGGAATGAGCGATACCTAATGCGATCAGCATCTGTGATTTCCATAATGGAATCGTATTTACCAGTGTTGACTGGATCTTTTCAGTCATTAATGTATCGTTATTCTGAACCAGACGGATCTGAGGAGCCATCTGGATAGAAACCATTCTGGTCAGTTCCAGGTCATGGAGTTTCTTTTCAAAACGATTGATAGCTTCAGAAAGATCATTTGCTGCCTGAGCATCTTCAGGTAAGCCTGATTCTTCAGCCTTCTTTAAAGCAGCTGGCAGATCATTCTTCTTGATCTCATCAAGTCTCTTGTAACCAGCCAGGATATACATTGTCAGTTCCTTGAAGTTCAGCAGGTTCTTTTCATACAGCTGGTCAAGGATTGCGATATCCTTCATCAGTGTGATCTGATGATTTTCCAGGATCTTGACGATCTTGTCTACATTGGTATTAACTGAATCATATTTTGCCTTGACATCAGAAATAGTATTTGAGCCCTTCTTGAAGAACTTCGTAAAGAAATTGTCGTTCTTGTCGTCGATTTCAAAATTCTTTAACTGTGATACCAGCTTTAAGAGAGTATCACCAACTTCATCCATGTCTTTTGTCTTGACGTTCTTTAAAGCAGTGTCAGAAAAATCTGCAACCTTGTTCTGAGCTGTTGCACCATATTGCAGGACAGTATTAGTCTCGGAGATATCGATCTGTTTAGAGAAATCTTCAACCATCTTCTTTTCTTCCTCTGACAGAGACGAATCATCAAGCTTAGCGTAACCTACAACATCTGATACAGGTACAGTTGCATGTTCCTTCTCTTCTTCCTGTTCAGGTTTTTCTTCAACCTTTTCTTCACCCATTGTCAATACGATCTTATCTTCATTTTCAGCCATAATACATTCCCTTTCTAGTCTTCTATGACATTCATTATATCCAGCAGTCTGTTAAGATCTTCAGTATCAGTATACCTGATAATAATGCTCTTGTTTTTGATTTCTACCTTAGTCGCAAATTTTTTCTGTAATCTGTTTACTACGTCTTCCGTAAACGGATCTCTTTTAGCTGCCTTTTTCTTCTTTTCCGGTTTTTTCTGCTTGTTTACAGCGGTGATACTTTCCAGTTCTCTTACCGAAAGGCCTTCCTTGACAGTCCTTTCCGCCAGTTCAATCATACTTTCTTCATCTTCCAGCGAAAGCAAGGTTCTGGCTTGTCCATAGGATAGTTTTCCTTCATTCACAAGTTCCTGAACTTCACCAGGTAAACTTAGAAGTCTGAGCATATTTGCGATATTGGCACGTGATTTACCCAGATGCTTTGAAAGTTCTTCTTGCGTATATTTGAGCTTTTTGATCAGCTGATCATAAGCTTTAGCTTCTTCGATCGGTGTGAGATTTTCACGCTGAATATTTTCTAGCAGCGAGATCTCCATCATCTGACGATCATCGAATTCAACAATGATGGCCGGGATCTTTTTTAAACCTGCAAGTTTTGCAGCTCTTAATCTTCTTTCACCCGCAACCAGTTCATAGCCACTGATAGATTGTCTGATCAGGATCGGCTGAAAGACACCGTTTTCCTTGATGGAATCAGAAAGTTCCTTTAATGCCTTCTCATCAAACTGTTTACGTGGCTGATAAGGATTGGCTCTGATCTTATCAATATCGATCTCTGTCTTTCCTGATGTTTTTACATCACTGCTTCCATTGGAAATATCATCAAGAAAAGTATCGATATCTTCACCGAATATGGCACTTAAACCTTTTCCAAGTTTCTTCTTACTGGCCATCTGTGACCTCCGGAGTATTATTGGCGATAACTTCTCTGGTCAAAGCGACATAAGCTTTAGCGCCATCGGAAGCGATCGCATAGTCATATATTGATAAACCGGCACTTGGTGCTTCTGAAAGTCTGACATTTCTTGGGATAAAGGTCTTGTAGGCTTTTTCCTTGAAATGTTTCCTGATCTCTTGGGCAACTTCAGCCGAAAGATTTGTACGGGAATCATACATCGTCAACAGAACACCTTCGATCTTTAATGTCGGATTAAAGAGTTTCTGTACCAGTCTGATCGTCTGTAATAACTGCGTGATACCTTCCAAAGCATAGTATTCACTCTGTACCGGGATCAGTACTGAATCAGCTGCCGTCAAGGCATTAGTATTCAATAATCCTAAAGAAGGTGGACAGTCGATGATGATATAGTCATAATATGATTCAACCTTACTTAAGGCATTCTTAAGTAACTGTTCACGATTCTCTTCGATCTTAGCCAGTTCCAAGTCAGCTCCAGCCAGGTTGATATTGGCAGGTAATACATCCAGAGGTGGTTTCTGTAAAGTTCTGATACAGTCTGAAATATCAGCGTTATTCAAGATCGCATCATAGACTGTCAGATCTCTAAGACCTACTCTGTGTCCTACACCCTGGGTCGCATTACCCTGTGGGTCAAAATCAACCAGTAATACTTTTTTATTCAGGTAAGCCAGACCAGCAGCAAGATTGATACTGGTAGTAGTTTTACCTACGCCACCTTTCTGATTTGCGATTGCAATTATTCTTGCCATGCTTACCTCCTACTTCTTCATTCTAATAACAATCTTCACGTTATCATCATACTCACTGACCTGCATGTCAGAATCGATGCCTGAGCGCTTGCATAGCTCATAAGCCTCTTTGATCGTATTGATTCCGATCCTCAGGTTATTGGAGACACCCTTCCTCTTATGTTTTTCAGTAAGTTCTCTGATATATTCTTCCGTCTTTGAAACATTATACTGCCTGTTGGTGATCGTCAGATAGACATCTTCCAGTCTTTCCTCAGGAACATTAAGAAGCGCTCTGGCATGTCTTTCAGTGATCGTGCCGTTTGAAATAGCCTGCTTGATATACTCAGGAAGTTTCAGAAGTCGCAGTTTATTCGCAACTGTTGATTGTCTGTATCCTAATCTCTGGGCAAGTTCATTCTGGGTAATATTCTCTTCCTTCATGATCCTGCGCATTGCCATAGCCTGTTCGATCGCATTAAGATCTTCTCTTTGCAGATTCTCGATCAGAGCAAGATTGGCAGATTCATCATCGCTGCTTTCCATAATGATCGCTTCAATGTCTTTATCACCATTAAGCAGACATGCACGATATCTTCTTTCTCCGGCAATAAGTTCAAACTTATCACCATTTTTTCTGACAGTAATTGGCTGCAAGAGACCATTCTGTTTTATTGATTCAGCCAGACCTTTGATCGATTCATCATAGAAATCCATACGTGGCTGATTCTTGTTAGGAATGATCTTATTTAAATTGATTTTTACTATTTCTCTTTTCATAACGGGTTCTTTTTAATTATATTATATTTCCTAGGATATTTTAATGGCGTATTTCGCTGTTTTTTGAAATAGCTGATCACACGCTGATCACCATTTGAAAGCTGTTCATTTCTGATACTTTCAACGCTGAAGCCCATCGTTTCGATAGCCTTGGATGCCTTGTCTATCTCCTCAAGACCTTCCTTGCCTCTCAGACAGATAAAATATCCGCCTTTCTTGACCATCGCTCCACTTACTTCGATCAGAGCATTAAGATTGGAAACCGCTCTTGCGGTTGCGTAATCAACACTTTCCCGATGTTTTAAGGAATAATCTTCTGCTCTTTCATTGATGATCTCAATATCCTTTAATCCCAGTTTTTCAACCAGAGATTCAAGAAATACGCATCTTTTATGGATCGGTTCGATCAGTTTGACTTTCAGCTCAGGAACAGCAATCTTTACAACTACCCCAGGAAAACCGGCACCACTTCCGATATCCGCAAAACTTCCCTCCAGCTTGCGATCGATCAGCAACAAGGAATCATAGAAGTGCTTTTCCAGGATCTGTTCATATTCTGTTATTGAAGTCAGATTGATCTTTTCGTTATATTCAACCAGATATTCAGCATAGATATTGAACTGTTCGATCATCCTGTCACTCAGTTCAATATTTCTGTCTTTCAGTGCTTTTTTAAATTCATTAAGATCCATATACACAATTATACTGTATTAATTCTGGACCTACATGTCATTCAAGAAAAAAGCCCAAACATTTCTGCTTGGGCCTTATCAGTATGTTAGTTTATCTGCTTATTTAGTATAATCGTAGAAACCTTTACCGGCATTGACGCCTGTTTCACCCTTGTCGATCTTTTCCTTTAATAATGTACCGATCTTGTTTTCGACTGTACCTTCGACATGAGCATTTGGTTTCATCTGGTTGATGTTGTAGGCTGTTTCCAAACCAACGATATCAAGAATCTGGAAAGGTCCGGCAGGAGCACCTGTAGCTAACTGCCAGGTCTTATCGATTGTTTCAACTTCAGCTACACCATTAGCCCACAGACCCTGTGCTGCTGAAAGGAATGGAACAAGCATAGAGTTAAGGATATAGCCAGGCTGTTCCTTAAAGAGTTTGAGTGGGATCATACCGATCGAAGCTGCGAAATCTACAACAGCATCGTAAACTGCCTTATCTGTTCCCGGATGGCTCATGATCTCGGCTGTATTATTCTTCCAGATCGTATTAGCGAAATGTAATGAACAGTATTTTTCAGGTCTTCCTGTTGCTTCAGCAAACATACTTGGAAGTAATGTTGAAGAGTTTGTAACCAGGATTGTATCAGGATCAAGCAGATCCTTTACAGCTGTATATACTTCTGTCTTGGCATTTGGATCTTCAGACATTGATTCAATAACGATATATGCACCTTTAACAGCCTTTGCCATATCAAGTTCGATATGGATCTTTTCAGCAAGATTCTTCTTGCCCTGTTCAAGCATTGCATCAATCTTTTCAACTGTGATGTCTTTCCATTCACCGGCAACCATGCCTCTTGGATAAACATAAGCTCCCATTGGGTTTCCAACTAAAGCCTTAGCCTTAGTAAGATCTTCCATCATCAGTTTAGAATATCTTTCGATTTTTGGTTTAGTACGTTCGATGGAACTTTCTGAACGAAGCCAGAAGGTTGTATCGTATCCGTAATAGGCACACATCAGACCGATCTGTGTTCCTAAGACACCACCGCCAAGCACTGTTACTTTCTTGTCATTCATTTTCGTAATACCTCCTATATTTAAATGATTTTTTTCTACATCAATTATAATTGATTTTTTCTCTTACTTGTGAAATTATTATCTTTTGAAATTTAAAAGCACATATTCCTCATGAATATGTGCTAAGTAATTAATATTTGCTGCAGAGTTTCAATACTTTATCCGCC
>CAMNFQ010000096.1 GCA_946537295.1 uncultured Bacillota bacterium | reverse complement strand
ATCGGCAGTTCCGAAAGCATCGATAAAGATGAATAGCCACTGCCAAAATCATCCATACCGATCAGAAAACCGTCTTCCCGCAGTTTCTTGACTCGATCAATGACATATCTGGTATCACTGGTATAGGCCGACTCGGTTATTTCCAAACGGAAATCATTGCGATCCAGATCATACATCTCCATGATCGAATTGATCGCCGTATTGAAGTTCAGATCAAAAATATCGATCCTTGAGACATTGACACTTACCGGGATCGCAAAACCGTATTTCTTGCGCCATCTGTTCATATCAGCCGCTGTCTTATCCCAGACATAACAATCCAGTTCTCTGATCAGACCATTTTCTTCAAATAAAGGAATAAAACTGTCAGGCGGAATAAAACCAAGTTCCGGATGATTCCAGCGCACCAATGCTTCTGATGATTCCAGATATGGTTTTTCAAACTGTACATTGAATTTAGGCTGATAGTAGACCTCAAACTGTTCTTCTTCAATGGCTTTATTGAAATCTTCGATCAGCTGTTCATTAAACAGTTCCTTGGAATGAGCCGTTTCATCATAATAGGCTATATCATTACGGTAATCATTTCTGATCTTATTACAAGCCAATAAAGCTCTTGAGAATCTGCTTTCAACTTCTACATCCTTATCAACATTTTCATAGACACCCATCCTGATCCTGAGATGGAGTATATCAATAAACTCCTTATGCAGGATCTTGGATAGTTTAAGTAATTCTTTTTCATAATTCATGCCATGAGGCACATAAGCCATGAAGGTATCAGATACTCTTCTTGAAACGATACCGCCATTCTTGATCATCATCTTTTTCAGTTCAGCAGCTAAAGCCATCAGGACTTTGTTTGCGACATCTCTGCCATATCTTTCATTGATCAGACGGAAATGGTCAACATCAAAAACGATCGCATCCATATCAGCTTCATGATGATGCTGATCAAACTGTGTGGCATAGCGATAGAAATAATCCTGATTATATAAACCGGTTAAAGAATCTCTTTCGGTAGAAGAAATTAGAATACGATCTTCCGCTAACTCAATAACTCTCTTAACTCTGGCTAAGATTACTTCCGGATGATTATATGGTTTTCTGATAAAGTCATTGGCACCGATATTGAGACATTCAACTTCTGATTCCTCTTCAATCGTCATGACAATGACAGGTATTTTCTTTAATTCATCATCTGCTTCTATGGTCTTAAGGACATCAATACCACCGATCTTAGGCATATTGAGATCAAGCAGAAGCAGATCGATTGTCTCGTGATTCTCCTTCAAGAGATTTAGGGTTTCTTCCCCATCTTTCGCAAACAAAAGACCATACTGGTCTTTCAGAATGTTTTGCAGGATTTCTTGATTGATTAGTTCATCTTCCGCGATCAGAATGGTTTTTCTGTTTCGAATCGTATGGAACTGTTCACGGACATTAGGCATGTGTAACTGTTTCTAACATTATTTTACCTTATATGATTACAAATAGGAATAAAAGAAAATCAGGATTAATACATATCATCTAAAGTTATCAGTCTACACCTTTTCGCATTTTCTTTCACATATTGAGAAAAGCCACCAAGTGAAAAAAGACATAAAGTCGGATTATCAGTTGGAACATATTTGATCTTATCCATGAATTTTTCATATTCCGTCTTATCAAACTGAGCATTCTTGAATTTGCATTCTCCGATTAAAACGATGTTTCTGCCGTTCTTGCCAAGCAGATCTATTTCAATCTGTTTCACTTTTTTATCTGAATCTAAAACTGTATCCTGATAATCGGTGATTTCTGTTAAGATAGGTAAATCATCTTTCCCTGCATGGATCATCAGATATTCCTTAGCCATTTTCTCAAAGACTTTTCCCATAAAATCATGCAGATGATCCTTAACTGTTGAATAATAATACACTTCTCCATTATTGGCGTTTATTAGACTGGTTGCTCTATTCACATAACGAAACCAGAATTCGAGCATACTGTCATTAAGAACATAGTATGGTCTTTTTGCAAATCTTTTTTCTAACAGTTCTGCCTTAACAAGAACTTTTAATGCATAGGTAATATCTTCAATACCTGTAAATGATGCAATTTCGCTATTCTTTGTATGTCCGGTAGCTACTGCTGAAATAATCGAGTTATACAAAGCCGGGTTTTGCTTATCACTAGTAATCACTGTTTTAACCTGTTCTTCTGAAAAATATCCACCTATAGTGTAAAACTGTTCAACTATGTTCTGTTCCAAAGGTTTTTCCACATCGAACTGTTCAATGTATTTTGCAACTCCATTTGTCAATCCATAACAAATAGCCTTTTCTTCATTGGTGTATCCATTTAAGAATTCTGCTGTTTCTACATAATTAAAAGGTCTTAACTTTAATTCCAAATCGCTTCGACCATGTAATGGTGCCGATTCTGAGAGAACCTCATCCTTCATAAAGCCTAATAGAGATCCACATATTATAAAAAACAGATTTCCCCTTTTCCACTTAGTATCGATCTGCTTCTGCAGAACTGATTGAATATATGGACACTGCTTCGCAAGATAAGGATATTCATCTATAAAGAATATTATTCTTTCTTTTTCGGCTTGTTTACTAACAAAATCAAATAGATTCTCAAAACTATTGAAGCTTACGCTACCTATCAATTCAGGAGATAAGGCATTCAGTACTGATTCGCTCATCATCGATAAGAGCTCCGCTTCTCCTCTTTCAACCGCTGTAAAGGAAATACTTCTACAGTTATGATCATTTATGAACTTATTTATGAGCCTGGTTTTTCCAATTCTTCGTCTTCCATATACAACAGTCATCACAAAACCATCCTGTTTAAATTTGTTCTCAAGAATTGCTAGCTCAGTCTTTCTTCCTCTAAACGTATTCTTCATGTAATACCTCATTTTGCCTAAATCAATTTAGCCTAAATCGATTTGGACTAAATCGATTTCGGTAATTTAATTATATTTTATTAATTCGACATAATACAAGTATTTTCTGATGATCATGCTTGTTTTCTATGCTTTAAAAAAGCCATCCATCACGGACAGCTTCTTATCTTTTTAGCTTTACAACATAGCCTACCAATATCAGTGCGATAAAGGCTACAAAGAATACCAGTGCAACGTTCACGTGTATATACAGATATGCACTTACAAACGTTCCTAACAGACAGATAAAGATAATCCACAGTGGCTTGTTCATGATCATAGCCCTCCTATAATTCCTGTATAATATTATTATAAATATTATGAAGGTAGATATCCAATGATCAATTTTGAAACACTATCAGGTTCCTCGATTGCCATCTTATCCATATCGATCATCCTGATGTCAGGATTTCTGGCGACCAGATTGACCAGATTATTAAAATTACCCAATGTAACAGCCTATATCATAACCGGTATAATCTTAGGACCATATGTCCTAAAGATTATTCCTTTGGACTTTGTGAAAGGAACTGCCTTCCTACCAGAAGTAGCTCTTTCCTTTATTGCGTTTTCAACCGGTGAGTTCTTCCGTTTAGAAACATTAAAGAAAAGTGGTATCAGGATACTAATAATCACATTATCTGAAGCCCTGATGGCTTTTATGCTGGTCTATGTCTTATCTTTCTTTTTCTTAAAACTGGGCATGGAGTTTTCCCTGGTATTAGCTGCTTTAGCTACCGCAACAGCCCCGGCCTCGACCATGATGACGATCAGACAGACTGGCGCAAATGGTGACTTTGTCGCTACGCTTTTACAGGTCGTTGCCTTAGATGATGTGGTAGCCTTATTGGCCTATTCCATAGCCGTCGCAATATGTAAGGCAACAGATGGCGGCAGCGTTGATATCATGGAAATAATCCAACCGATCATCTATAACCTCATGGCAATCATCCTTGGTGCGGTATTTGCTTTAATAATGGGAATATTCATCAATACAAAAAGATCGACTGATAACAGACTGATCATTGCCTTAGCTGTCATCTTTGGCTATTGCGGCATCTGTACGATCTTTGATGTATCGCCACTCTTGGGATGCATGGTCATGGGATCTTTCTATATCAACATAACTGATGATGATCGTCTGTTTAAACAGCTGAATTACTTTTCACCGCCAATCCTCTTGATGTTTTTTGTCAGATCAGGCATCAATTTCAATATCGGTGCTCTTTTCTCGACAGACAGTGCTATCGGATCTTATCCCTTGCTGATAGTCGGAATCCTGTATTTTGTGATCAGAATCGTTGGTAAATATCTGGGTGCCTATCTCGGATGCAAGATCGTCAATAAAAGCGATCTGGTCGCAAAAAACCTTGGCATGGCCCTATTCCCTCAGGCCGGTGTTGCGATCGGTTTAGCAGCATTAGGTTCCAGGATCATTGGTGGCAAGTCCGGTGTGGCTCTTAACACCATCATCATGACCTCATCGATCCTCTATGAACTTGTTGGCCCGGTATGCGCAAAACTGGCCTTACAGAACTCCGGATCATTCCCTGATGATAATAATAAACATAAGCAGATCGAACATCAGGATGAAAACGAAAACGCCTATAATGAAGCAATAGATGAAGTGGAGAAGGATAATGAAAAAATTTCTTAAGCTTCTGCTTATCTTTCTTCTGGTCTGCGGAGGATTATTTCTTGTCTATAATTATTCCCACAATCAGAATAATCAGGTCATAGATGAACCAATCAGTGAACCTGTCAAACCGGAAGAAAAAAAGATCAAAGAAGACGGTTATTACTATTCCAAGGAAGATGTAGCTTTATATATTCATACCTATAACAGACTTCCTGTCAATTTCATTACAAAGAATGAAGCCAGAAAAAAAGGCTATAAGGCTTCCAAGCAGAATTTATGGAAGATATTGGATGGCTATTGTCTGGGTGGAGATGTCTTTGCCAATAGAGAAGGAAGTTTGCCAAAGAAAAAAGGTAGAACATACTATGAATGTGACATCAATTTTGATGGCAAGGTCAGAAATGCAGAAAGAATCATCTATTCTAATGATGGTCTGATCTACTATACCAAAGATCACTATAAAACATTTGAACTGTTATATGGAGAAGAGCAATGAAGATTATACTTGATATCGAAAAACTTAATGAAGATAAATTCAAATATCTCAAAGAGATATTTGAAGGTTATGATGGTGATGACTATGATTCGCTTTATTCCTATCTGAGTTATAAACAGGATCTGGAAATCATCATAAGAAACTACACTTTCATCTCTGATTTTTCTTCCAGTATCATCAGATTATTCAATGATGTCAACGAAGACTACAACAATCTCGATCTGAGTTATGAGGAACAGGAATCCAAACAGAAGATCATTCTGGATATCGAGAGACTAAACAAAGAAGGTCATGACTATCTTAAGGAACTGTTTGATTTCCCTGATTACTATGGCAAAAACCTGGATGCCTTATATGATTGTCTTGGTGATATGGATGATACCGAAGTCATTATCATTAATCTTGATGAACTCAATGAGCAATCTATTCGAATATTAAGCGTCTTCGATGATGCCGCAGATGACTTTGACAATATCAAACTGTCTTACGAAGAGGAGTGATCCTCTTTTTTTATCACATCAGCTACCAACAAACAACTGAATATTGTTTCTTATTTCAATATGTATAGTAGTTTTTGAAAT
>CAMNFQ010000095.1 GCA_946537295.1 uncultured Bacillota bacterium | reverse complement strand
AATGATTTCTTATGCAGGATGATATGTATAAACATCGGTATGTACATAGCATAAAGCGTAATGATGCATATCTCATCAGCTTCCCAAGCCAATAGCCATTCAGGATTACCCGTACCATTAAATGCTAAAGGTCCCTGGAAGAATAATGTAGATGTCTGGAAGAGCCAGAAGCCCATTAATCCCATGCCCACGATACAACTTTTAAGTGGCATTCCCGTTGTTTTGTCGATTTCAGAGATAACAGCAGGCTTAGGGCCTAAACCTCTTACAGATAGTGAATATAAACCTCTTAAAGTACACATGACCATGCCATTGGCTGTTCCAAGGCAAGAGATAATGATAAATACCAGGATGATACTGGAAATAAAATTGCCAAATACATTGCCAAAAGCTACAACAGGCAAGGTATCGCCTGCTTCAATGATCTGTTCGACTGAAAGAGTTGCCGACATTGAAAAAACATATGACATATATAATATCGTACAGAAGATCGATCCGATGATCAGAGCTAGCGGAAGATCTCTTTTAGGGTTTTTCAGTTCTGAATTGATGGCGGTTGAAGAAATCCAGCCTTCATATGAGAAAGCAAAGGCACAGACACCCGCAAATATACCTTCTGTTGGTGAAACGGAACTATCCATTACATGATTTAATGCCGCTATTGAATTACCATTGCTTAAGCCAATGATCATTCCAACAACCGACATCAGTACCAGTGGTATCAGTTTGATGATTGTTGTTGAGATCTGGAATTTTGCTCCCAGTTTAGGAGACAACATATTTATAACCGCCAATGTGCTCATGAAGAATATGGCAATTCCTGTAGTAAGTTGTCCATACATATCTTTACCAAGCATCATCGAAACATAGCTTGCTGCTATGTAGCTTAATGTTGCAGCAATGATCGGATAATAGAAGGTTGCCAGAAACCAGCCCATGAAATAGCCATACTTCTGTCCTAAAGTAGCTTCAGCATAATCAACTAGGCCATTACAATTAGCGTATTCCCTGCCCATTTTAGCGAAAAACAATGAACAGATCAGACAGATACATCCTACGATCGCAATAACAAGCAAGGCATTCTTCATACTTCCGCCGGTAAGTTTAAGTACTTTGACGGCTTTAAAAAAGATACCTGAACCAATTACGATACCAATTACCATCGACAAGGCAGTTGGGAACCCATAACGTTTTTCCATCCTTACTTCTTCATTCATTGTTTCTTCCTCCTTAACAAAAAAAGTCATCCCTAAGGACGACTTTATCGTGTTACCACCTTATTTTACTATCATATTTCTATAATAGCCTCTGAGACTACCAACATAGTCCTATCCTTTAACGGAGATTTCCGGATCATCCTACTAAGCGTTCAGTGATCTACTCAATGGTGAATTCATTAATGCTCATATAATCGGTTTCCATCATCCCGATCTTTCTGGAATACATATGCATTAACTACTGGTCCATTTCCCTGTATTTAAAAATATTTTATATTAAAGTTAATTCTGAATCAATATTTTGAGCCAAATCTTTCCAGAAGTCTTTTCATAGCCTCTTCTTCAGAGATCTCTTTTTCTTCCTTGTGATAAGGCCTGTTATGTGCTTTCTTTCTTGATCTGAATTCTTTCTTGTCAGCATCACGCTTGGCAAGTTCATCAAGTGGCAGCAGTGATAACTGAACACGCTGCTTTTCTTCATCTACATCATAGACATAGACCTTGACGATATCAGACACTGATACTACTTCACTAGGATGATTGATTCTCTTCATAGACATACGTGAGATATGGACAAGTCCATCATCATGCAGACCGATATCAACAAAAGCACCAAAGTCTACAACGTTTCTGACAGTACCTGATAATTCATCACCCTTCTTGAGATCTTTCAGTTCAAGGATGTTTGATTTTAAGATGGCACCATCAAACTGTTCACGATAATCTCTTAATGGAGCCTTAATACACTCCTTGATGTCATTGAGAGTATATTCATCAATATTAAGTTCCTTGATCTTTTCATCATCAAAACTGATATCAGGATCACCAAGTTTTTCAATGTTGGAAACCTTCATGATCGCTTTAGCAACATCATATGATTCCGGATGAATATTGGTTGCATCAAGAGGTTCATCACCGTCAATGATTCTTAAGAAACCGGCACACTGTTCAAATGCTTTGGCACCGAGCTTCTTTACTTTCAGTAATTGCTGTCGGTTGCTAAACTTACCATTTTCATTACGATAATTGATGATCTCATTGGCAATGCCCTTGTTCAGACCGGAAATATGTTCAAGGAGTTCTACGGAAGCGGTATTGACATCAGCTCCTACTCTGTTGACGACTTTCATGATTGCTTCGTCAAGTCTTTCATTTAAAGCCTTTTCTGGCAAGTCGTGCTGATATTGTCCAACACCGATCGATTTAGGATCGATCTTGATCAGTTCTGCGAGCGGATCAAGCAGTCTTCTACCGATCGAAACAGCTGATCTTTCTTCTACTGCCAGATCAGGGAATTCTTTTCTGGCTTCTTCTTGCGCAGACCAGACTGATGCCCCTGCTTCAGATACGATCGCATAGGCAACATCCAGATTGTTCTCTTTGATCAGTTCAGCAACCAGTTTTTCTGATTCACGCGATGCTGTACCATTGCCGATCGCAATGATCTTTACGTCATACTTTTTAATAAGTGCTAACAGTTTGGTCTTACTCTTTTCGATCTCACCATCTTTTCTGAATGGGAAGATCTTATCAACCGTCAACATCTTTCCTGTAGCATCGAGTACTGCCAGCTTGCAACCGTTATAGAAACCAGGGTCAAAGCCCAGAACAATTCTTCCTTTTAATGGTGCCTGTGAAAGCAGTTTCTCCAGATTCAGTGAGAATACCTCAATAGAAGTATTATGTGCTTTTTCGGAAAGATCACTTCTGATCTCGTTTTCAATTGATGGCATAAGTAATCTGTCAATACCATCATCAATTGCACTTACGACCTGTTCCTCGATATCGCTCTTCTTGTTTTTGATGTAGAATTCATGAGCCAGATCTTTGATATGATCAAGATCATAAGACATGGAAACGGTAATCACTTTTTCCTTTTCTGCTCTATCAATCGCCATAACACGATGATCTGCTATATTAGAGATCTTTTCAGCATACTCATAATACATTTCGTATACCTTTTTCTCATCAACAGCATCCTTTTTCTTGGCAGTATTGATAGCGCCAGCCTTGACAATAAGATCCTTGAATTGCCATCTTAGTTTGGCGTTATCTGATACATTTTCTGCAATGATATCTTTTGCACCCTGTATAGCATCTTCAACACTCTTGACGTTTTCGTTAAGATACTTTTCAGCTTCTTTTTCCAGATTGGCATTTTCAGGAAGAGAAAGCATATATACACTTAATGGTTCTAAGCCATTCTTGATCGCAATACCAGCTCTGGTCTTCTTTTTCTGCTTATATGGTTTATAGAGATCTTCGACCTGAGAAAGCTTGGTACAGTCGTTAATCTGTTTACGTAACTCATCTGTCATTTTGCCTTGAACTTCGATCAGGTTGATGACACTTTCTTTTCTTTCTGAAAGATTCAGTTCATATTTATACTGTTTTTCGATAAAAAGGATCTGTTCTTCATCTAAAGCTCCTGTAGCTTCTTTTCTGTATCGGGCAATAAATGGTACGGTATCACCATTCCCTAACATTTCCAGAACAGTATTGACCTGTCCAATCTTTATCTTCAGTTCTTCTGCAATGGTTTTTATTATTGTTTCATTCATAACTCATATACCTCACAATGAACAATTGTATCATTTTGAGGGGACAATTCCAAATTATCCCAAAGATAAAAATCAGCCCCGATTTCGGAGCTAATTTTCCAGTTCTTTTTCCATGATATTGATCGTATTCAGGATCTTCTTGAAGCTGATATTATTCTTTTCGATCTGGAGTTTTGTTCTATATTCCTTATTCTCTGGATACATCCTTGCCAGCAGATAATAATGATAATATCTGCCAAAAGCTTCATATTGGCTGACATCCACAGTTGGTCTTTCACTTACATATTTATTCTTCAGAGTGTACTCATAGATCTTATAGTATTCCCCACGATCATAACAGTCATTGAGATAATATAGTCCATAACAGCGGTTATTGTAGTTTACATCCCTTTTGATCTCTCTGAACAGAACAAAGGAATTGATCATCAGGATCAAAGAAAAGATAACAATCAGGACTCTGCCAAATCTGATCCATTTATTCTTCTTCATTGGAAAGCCTCCTTGTGACCAGAAGCAGGATGTCACTGCTGGATTTATTAGACAATGAAGAAATATCTTCATCGTTCAGTTTAAGGAAAGTCTTGAGCAGCTGATGATAATCATCATTTATTCTGCTGATATAAGCTTTATATTGTTCTGGCAGTTCTCTTCTTTCAAGATAACCCATCTCTTCTTCAAACTGAGCTATAGCTTCACATGTCTTAACTAAAGGATCACTGTAAGGATCAGTTGCATACATATAATCACTTATTCTTTCACATAGCTCTTTATAATAGTTTGCATAATTTGACACTTTTGAATAATCAGGATAATCATGATAGGAAAGCTCATAGCGTTCAAAATATGTTTCAAACTCGACCCATTCACCTTTTTCTAAAAGATCATTCATTGTCTTTACAATCTCGTCTTTGTTGAGCTGTTTGGAACTGATGCTTTCAGCTATTTCGTAAGTGGCAGAATGAAAAGGAATCAGGATCAGATTAGCTAATAGGATCAGCGCAAAAATGATCAGAGTGCTGTAACCCTTTTTACTTTTCTTGACTTCTGTTTCAACTTCAAATTTTGTCTTACGATAGTCTTTGTCTAATTGTTTAAGTTTCTTAAGATGTTCCTGTGCTTCAGGATTGGCTGTACCACAATATGGACATACCGCATCTTCTAAGCTCAAAGGAGCACCGCAATTCTTACAGTTAACCATTATTCTGCTCCTTTATGTATTGTTTCAGATCTGCAGATCTGACATAACCATATTCATCATGATTAGTCTCATAGATCTGTCTCAGTTCTTCTTCCTTATATCCAAGCTTATTCATATAGGCAATGATATCCTTCTTGCTTTCTTCATATTCCTGATATTCCTGTTCAGACATTCTGTTCATATTGGCAAAATAGGTAGGATTATAGAGATAATAAAGGATCTCATCAAAATTATATTCACTGAAATACTTTTCGTTCAGAATCTTATCATGTTCACTTTTTAAGGCATATGAAGAATAATGTTCCCAGTTATAGACAACATTCCTGTTTTCGGCAAACAGCTTCTTGATCGTATCAAAATCTCCTTGCGCATAAGCATTCTCTAAAGCATCAAGATTTTCATCTTCCCAGATGATATCTTCATATGTCTCTGCGTCATATTCCTCATCACTATAGTAATTGACATTAGTAAAAACAGACCAGACATAGCCAATACCGATGCAGATCAAAGCAATCAGTAAACCTTTCAGGATTGATAAAGGAACCATCTTACTGAGTGATTCATAGGCATCATCCTTCAGATCAAGCAATTTGTCGATAAAACCGGCAACTTTCTTACGAAATGATCGATATGATCCTTTCTTGTGCATAGTTGAACAGTATGGACATTTTTCCAGTTCATCCGAAAACACACCACCACAGTTTTTACATACTACCTTTTTCATATACTT
>CAMNFQ010000094.1 GCA_946537295.1 uncultured Bacillota bacterium | reverse complement strand
ATAGTTCTGGTGTTTTTGTTTACACCTTGTAAGAGAAAAATGTATTAATATTAAATTATGAATGATTCTTTAGCCCGACTCATATCAGATAATGCTTCTTACTATTTCCGTACAGCAGAACTGAAGATGAAGTTCATTGAAGATCTCAGTACTGATGAAGACAGCTGTATGGAAAGCTTTGAAGCGTTTTTTGATGAGTTTTCTTCAACCGTAAGAAAGATGAAGGCAACAGAAGCTGATCTGAAAACGATGGTCATCTATATCATCTGTCAGATCATGGGAGTAATGATCTCAAAAGGATTCAAGGAAAAAGACATCAATTCCGAGATGCTTTCCGATTTCTATGAAATGGATCATAAGAAGGAAAGAGAAGAAATACTGAGTGTTCTGAAAAAGATCTGTATACATATGATCACCTATTCCAGCAGACCGAAGAAACAGCCGATGTATTCCAAAAAGATTACTGACTGTATCAGATATATCGACAATAATGTTGAAGATAAGCTGACTCTATCTCAGGTAAGCAGAATACTTAACTACAGTGCTTCGCATCTTTCGCACCAGTTTTCCAAAGAAACAGGATTGTCATTTTCAGAATATGTGAAACTGGCTAAGATCGATAAGGCTAAGACATTACTTGTAGCCAGGAAATCAATTGAAGAGGTATCTTCAACATTGAATTTTTCTTCGGCCAGTCATTTTATTGCGGTATTTAAGAAAGAAGTGGGAATTACCCCAAAACAGTTTGCGCTGTGGGTAAATAAATATGGGAGTGTAGCATGAGTGAAAGAAAATTAACTGATGATGAAAAAAGACGATTAGCTATCTTTGAAGAAAACGCCAGAAAACTAGAAGAGGAAGGATATAAACAGACACATCTGACTTTGGATCCGCTTAAGGTCAATATCATAGCGATCTTTGTTTCGATCGCTTCGCTTGTGCTTGGGATCCTGTTGTTTTTCTTTATACATGGAGCAGAAAAAATAAAAGGAAATATCTTTGTGGTTCTGTTCATAACGATCATTCTGATCGTGGTTCATGAACTGATACATGGAATTACCTGGTCAGTATTTGCGAAGAATCATTTCAAGGATATTGCCTTTGGCATAAATGTTTCGCAACTGATGCCTTACTGTTCCTGTATGAGTGGTTTAAATAAGAAACAGTATATTACCGGGGCAATAATGCCATTTATTATACTTGGCCTTATTCCAACGATAATTGCCTATCTGATCGGATCTTATCCGTTACTGTTGATTGGTATCATCATGTCTGTTTCTGCAATGGGTGATCTGATGATCATTGGAAAGATCCTGAGCTATAAAACAGATGCCAAAGATGTCATCTATATGGATCATCCTACTGATGTTGGTGGAGTAATATTTGAAAGATAGAAGCATTTATAATATTACTGATAAGAGATATAATGTTAACTAGAGCAAAACTATGGATAAGCATCAGATCATAGAAAAAATAGCCGCAGCATTACTGATCGACTATTCAAGCGTTTACTATATCAACGCCATTACCAATCAATATCAGTGGTTTTCAGTCGATTCCAAAACTCATTCATTAAAAAGTGAAGAAGATGGAGATGATTTTTTTGAGACCATCAGAAATGATGCTCAGAAACATGTTCATGAGGAAGACAGACATCTTTTCCTGGAAGGCATGAAAAAGGAAAAACTGCTGAGTGATATAAAGCGTGGTGAGATGCACAGCATCGAATACCGTCTGATGATTGATGGTAAACCGGTCTATCATACGATCAGACTGATCAGAGGAAAAGAAGAAGACAGTGATTATTTTATCCTGGGTGTTATCGATATCGATAAACAGGTAAAAGAAAGACAGGAGAATGAAAAGATCCAGAAAGAAAGGATCTTATACAATAAGATAGCTGAATCATTGGCATCAAATTATGATGTTGTATATTATGTGGATATTTCCAGTGGTGAATATTCACAATTTACCTCAAGGACGATCTATGGTGAACTGATCGTTCAGGATAATGGTAGCGACTTCTTTGGGGATTCCAAAAGAAATGCGGAACAGATCGTTCATCCGGAAGATAAACAGAGACTGATGGAAGTTCTGGATAAGTCATATCTTGTCTCTGCCTTAAAAGAACGTAAGCAGTTTTCCGTGATCTACCGACTGATCGTTGACGGAACAGATCAGTATACAAAACTGACAGCCTTGTGGTCATCTGATAGAGTTCATCTGATCATTGGTGTTGAGAATGTCGATGAAGAAATCAGAAGAGAAAACCAGCAGAAGCAGCAGCTTAATGATGCTAAGGAATTTGCCAGAAAAGATGGACTTACAGGTGTCAAGAATAAGCTGGCCTATACTGAACTTGAAGCCTCAGTTCAGGAAAACCTTGATAAGGGATTGGACTATCTGCCATTTGCGATTGCGGTCTGTGATCTGAATGATCTTAAGGCCGTAAATGATACCTTAGGTCACAGTGTTGGTGATGATTACATCAAAACATCATGCAGCTTCATCTGTGAGGTGTTTGATCATTCACCGGTATTCAGGATCGGTGGTGATGAGTTTTTAGTCTTTATCAGAGGAAATGACTACGAAAACAGAAAGGCGCTGACTGAAAAATTCAAGCAGCAGATCATCCACAATATGAAAAACCATGATGGTCCGATCATCGCCATTGGTGTAGCAGAATATGTCAAAGGCGAGGATTTCCAGGTGTCAGATGTGCTGGAAAAGGCTGATATCATGATGTATGAAAATAAGAAAGAACTGAAACAGATGCACTGATATTATATCAGTGCATTATATACTTATAATATGAAGAAGGTTTTTGTCTTTTCAGATGTACATTCATTCTATGACGAGCTGATGAAAGCATTGGATGATGCGGGTTTTGATATTACAAATAAAGATCATGTGATCATCAGCTGTGGTGATATGTGTGATCGCGGCAACAAGCCCAGAGAAGTATTGGACTTTATAAATGGTTTACCGGAAGAGAGAAAAGTATGTATCATCGGTAATCATGAATGGATGTTGGATGAACTGGTAGATAGAGGATATGCCGAGTGGCACGATAAACATAATAGAACGGATGAAACGATCAGAATACTGACAGGCTGTTATGCCCCGTTTTCTAAAGCCGTATCACGGATGAGAAATAATACCTATTGGAAAGAATATAAGAAGAGCTGGCGTTTCTATTTTGAACTGGAAGATAAGATCTTTGTCCATGGCTGGTTACCGATAAGAGATAAGATCTTTGGTGAACCGGAAATCGATCCTGACTGGCGTGAAGCTTCACAAAGTGAAATGAAGGAAGCGACCTGGATAAATGGAATGGAAGCTTGGAGTAACGGTTTGCGCTTAGAAGGTAAAACGATCTTCTGTGGCCATATCCATACCTCATGGGGTCATGCAAGATTACATAATAACGGCGTAGAATATCCTGATGAAAGTAAGGGACTCTATGGCTGTTTTGATGCCTTTATTGATGAAGGTATCGTAGCACTTGATGCCTGCACAGCCTATTCAGGAAAAGTAAATGTCTACTGTTTTGAAACAGAAGACGAGATCTGGAATAAGAGTATTTCCTAATCCTTATTTTCTCTGATACCGATCAGATACCAGAATACAGCCATAAACAATATACTGAAAATGATGGTTGCGGGAAGATATGAAAGCATCCTGTTTTTGTCCTGTTCCGGCAGAAAGAAATAATTATTTAGCAGGGAAATAATCAGAAAAAGAACAATCGTGATTGTTGATGTGAGCATTCTTTTCAGATATTTCTGCATGTCGATCTTCATAACAATAGAGTAAACTAAAAGTAGAGAAAAGAGAAATAATTATGAACAGATATCTTGAAAAAGGCAAAGCAATTCTAAAGGATTATATTGAACAAAACGAGCTTCCTGGTGCAACGTTTTCAATTGTGACCAAAGATGGGTTTGATTGTGACTATATCGGCTATAAAGCACTTATTCCCGATAAGACTCCTAACAGTATCGATACGATCTATGATCTGGCTTCCTTAAGTAAGGTCGTTGTCACAACTAATCTGGTCTTAAAACTGCTTGAAGAAGGTAAGATCAGTCTAAGAATGAAGGTATGTGATATTCTTGAAGATTTTCCACATAAGAATGTGACGATCAGAAATCTTTTGACCCATACTTCAGGCTTACCGGCTGATGATAAGAACTACAAGAACTGTAAGGATCAGGATGAACTATGGCAGTTTATCTTAAAACTTCCATTGAAGTATGAGACTGGAACAATGGTGGAATATTCCTGCTTTGGTTATATCGTTCTACAGAAGATCGTTGAACATTTCAAAGGTGATTTTGAGAAATGTGCGATCAAGGAACTCTTTGAACCGCTTGGTATGAAAAACACCATGTATAATCCTGCAGGCAAGAACCGTAAACAAGATTGTGCCCCAACTGAAGTAACAGATCTTAGAGGAGTAATTCAGGGCGAAGTCCATGATGGCAAGGCCTATATCTCAGGCGGGGTTGCGGGAAATGCCGGCGTCTTCTCTGATATCCATGATGTATCAAGACTTGTGCAGATGATCTTAAATGATGGGCAGCTTGATGGAAAACGTATCCTGAATAAGGCAACGATCAATCTGCTTAAAAAACCATATACCGCCAATATGAATTCCACAAGAACTCTAGGTTGGGTATATAGTGATCCAAATACCAATGGTGGAGATTACTATTCTGAAGTATCATTGTTCCATAGTGGCTTTACCGGAACAGGTATCTACATCGATTTCATCAGGAAGATTGGAATTGTTTTACTGGATAATGGAATCCATCCAAAAAGAGACAGTAAGAAGATTGAGATCAGGGATAAATTCTTTAATCAGGTCATCCTGGCTTATGATGAAGAAAATTAGTATTGATTATTAGAAATTTGTCATTACAATTAAGATAATGCAGAAAAGCAGATAAGGGTTACGCATTGTTTATAAAGAAACTGATAAATGACGGAATCAGATTGAGACCGATCAATATAAGTATGATTTTCATGAGCGTGTTGATTTCGCTGGTTTTACTATACGAATCTTTTGCTTCGGCTTCGATGTATTCAACCATGAACAAGAATATGGTTGATTATCTGAGTTGGCAAAACAACGCTCACGAACTGATCGCTGCTTCTGATTATCTGACACAGGAAGTACAGCTTTTTACTGTTACCAGGAAGCGTGTACACCTTGATAACTACTTCACGGAGTCACATAATAACCGCCGCAGAGAAAAGGCTTTACAGGGTTTACCTGACAGTACCAAAGAAACAGATGCCTATCATAAATTCAAGGAAGGCCTTGATGATTCTTTACTGCTGGCCGAAGATGAATATTTTTCCTTAGCTCTGATGTGCGATGCCCTGGATGTCAAATACATACCGGTACCGATCAGAGACTATGTGATTGATGATGCAATAAAAGCTTTACCTGCTGAAGAAAAGATTATTCTGGCGCAGCAAAGAGTTCACTCTGAAGACTACTATGGCAAGAAGGAAAGGCTTCGTGAGAAGATCTTTGGTTCCTTAACTGAACTCGAACAGATCGTGAATCTGCAACAGAAGGAAGCTTCAGAAAAGATGGAACGACAGTTTGTGGTCGTTCGTACCCTGATCATCCTTTTCGCTATCGCAAACATTATTAGTTTCTATATGATGTCGGTATTAGGTATAAGACCGATCATCAGAGG
>CAMNFQ010000093.1 GCA_946537295.1 uncultured Bacillota bacterium | reverse complement strand
TTGTCCTTTAAAAGATCAGAGAGAACCTTTTCAATCGTAGTGAGACTGATATCAGGCAACGAATCAGCGATTTCCTTTTTTGAAAGAGGAATTAGAGAATTTAAAACTTTATTTTTGATTCTTTCTGTTTTGGTGGTTTTTGGATCATTAAAGATATCATCAAATCTTTCATTCATTTGGGCATAACAGCGATACAACATCTGGAAATGGAAGACGATAAAATAAGAATAATCATTGCTGTTATCATGCCAGCCTTCTTGGGAACGATATAATTCCTGATAATAGTTCTCTTTATATTCTTCGATCATCTTTTCATAAGAAATATATTTCCCTATAACAAATCCCTGTTTATATAAAAGCAAGAGCGTCAGTAAGCGCGAGATTCTGCCGTTTCCATCCTGAAAAGGATGGATAGCTAAAAAATCCGTTATAAAACAAGGAATCAGTAACATCTTATTTATTTCGCTATCATTAATGGCTTCGGTATATGCCGCAATCAGCTTTTTCATTGCGGTTTCAACTTCGTAAGCAGAGATAGGTTCGAACAGTATTGCTTTTGATCCGTCTTCATATGTGGCAGTGATCTGGTTATCGGACTTTTTATATTCTCCTTTGTTGTCTTGAGAATAATACATCAGTAGGGAATGAAGATATTTAACCGTTGCTTCACTTATATCGATTTCATCAAAATGATTACTGATAAAGATAATTGCATCTCTATAACCGCTTATCTCCTGTTCGCTGTGGTTCAATGGTTCTGAATGTTCTGAGAGAAGTTCTTTCTCTCTTTTAGGACTCGTCCATATCCCTTCGATTCTGTTAGAAGAAATCGTTGAATCTATGACGGCTCTTTCGTGAAGGTTTGAATAAAGTGCGGGATATTTGTGCTCCATATCCAGAGATTTATGATTGCTTTCGTAGATGACGTTACTTAAACCTATCAGTTTGCTGGCAATTTTATAGTCTTTGAGGAATAAATAGTCGAATTTGTGCATATCTTTAACCTTTTACTGCATATATTTTAACATATAATATGCAGTAAAAATAGGAATATGTGCTATTTTGAGCTATTAGAATCTAGTCTTTGCTTTAGAACAATTTGTTGAAATTTGTTAACTTTAGATGACAACTAACTAAATAAAGTTAGAGGATTCTCGTTAAACTGATTATGAAAATAAAATGAAATACGACATCAAAAAAGATCAATTATCAATATGTAGATGATCTCAATATCAAAATCTTAGAGCATTATTCAGACATAATTTTAAGTAAAGAAGTAAAGGATACCTGGCGAGTCAGTATCCAGATGTAAGAGAATTATGACACAATCTTCTCAACTTTATAATTTCTGAATAATTCAAAAGGAATCAGTCGAAATATTTCCACGATTGAGTAGGAAAAATGAAAGAGCTTTTTAAACAAAGGCTTTTTTGATGTCAAAAGATAATCGACAAAAACATCAAAAGTGCAGATCTAAGTGGTTTTATGGGTTCTGATTCTTCTGAAGAGCTGGTTAAAGAAAAGTCTGATAAGCAACTTTTTATTTTCTTCAAACAGAAGAACATCATTTTCATCAACGATCCTGTTACCATAGATCATTTCTTCATAGATAGAGATGATATCGGCGGTTTGATAATAAGGGGTGTTTTTAAGCGTTGATGAAAATGCGCTTAAGGTCTCGTTTTTTCTTAGTCCTGATCTAAGTCGCTTAAGCAACCTGAGGTTCTGTTTGAAAAGGATCCTGATTTTCTCTTGCGAAGTCAGCCTGTTAAAATGAATTTTATTTATCGCATTGAAGATCAGAAACAGAATAAAAACAAAAGCGATGCCAATGAGAAGTATCGGCATAAAACCAAAGCTATTCTTGTTTTCATTATTTTGAGCGAGATCGTTTTTGTCGCCTGGCGTTTCAGTAACGGTTGTAGTTTCCGTTGAGCTGTCTGTCGAACGGGAGGAAGGAGTAGGTTCAAAATCCAACCATCCAAAACCATCAAGATATACTTCAGGCCAAGCATGGGCCATGTATGAGCGAACATCAGCCTGTCCGTTTTTTAAAGAAAACGCATAACCCTGAACAAATCGGGCAGGTAGACCTTGAGCTCTGGCCAAAAGGACAAAAGCTGTCGCATAGTGAACACAATAACCTTTTTTACTTTCGAAAAGCAGGTAGTCAAGGAAAGAGGAAGCAGTATTTACATTATTCGGCAGTTCACCAGGCTCCAGATCATAGTTCATAGAGCTGAGGAGTTTTTCGATAGCCAGCAGTTTTTCATAGTCATTGTCAGCATCTTTACAAGTTTCTTCAAGAAGTCTGGTAGTTTTTGCAGACAACAGCGGTTTTTGGCCATAGATGTCATAAATTGTTTTCTGATAGGCCTTATATCCCTCAAAGGTATAGATCTTTGGATCGGCTGAAGAGACAATCGCTAAAGCTTCGTTAAAGGTCGAGGCATCAACAGTCTCCCGGTTGATAATCATGTTTTTGAGATTTTCATTATTACGGAAGAAGTTGTAATAGCGGATCTTGTATGAAGGTTTGATCGACGAGTCAAAAAATAAGTCACCACCGGAATGGTAGAGTGCTGTCTTTTCGATATAAGGCAAAGACTTCAACGGATTAAAGATGTGAGAAGTTACAATTCCGCTGCAATTAATGTCAAGAAAGGTGTTTCTTAGATAATTAAAATAGATATCTCTATCCGATGGAATAATAGCACAAAGGGTTTCAAGAACGTCGTAGGTATGGTAGTCAATGGAGCTTTCATCTGTTTTGATCCATTTCAAATCTGAAAAGGTATCAAAAGTTTTGCCACTGAGTTTAATAGTATCTCTTCCATAATAACTGGAAGAGACCTTCATGATTTTCCGGGAACTTTTATAGATCTCACTTCCTAAAGAAGCAACATCTGAGAAACCGATAAAAAGACTATCGCTATCGTTTGAAGATGAAAAGTTGTATTGTTTAGCAAAATCTTCCCATTTGGCTCTGATCCACCAGCTGGAATTTTTGAGGAAATTCCATTCGTAAGGTTTGTCCGGAATCTGGAAACGCGCAAGCATCAGGATCATCAGCAAGACAAAAGGAGCCAGATAGAGACTGTGCATATTCAGGTTGGTGTTTCCTTGTTTAGGCCAGTGGATCTGAACGATTTCAATGATATTGATTAAAAGATAAAAGAAGAACGGCAGGAAAATACTTTTGTCTGTATTGGTTTTACTGACAATCGATAGAACGATCATCAACAAACAAGCAACAACCATCAGATAGCGACAAAGAGAATGGTGTTCGATCGCTTTGATGATAAGAAGACTTGATAAGCAGATGACTCCAACAAGAAGATAGTTAACAGTGTTGCCCGAGACGCCATTAATCAGGAAATAGACAAGGACTACGACCAAAGTTGATATACCTATTAACAGGCGCCATTGTTTTTTCTGATAAAGCAGAAGTAGAAAAAGAAAGTCTGAAACAAGACAGAGAAGAACGATGTTGATTTTTGAATCAGAAAAAAGACCCAGACAGATCGTCAGGCTTAGAGACAACAGATGAATAAGGTCACGTAAGAAATCAAACATCATAACACTTCTCTTAAATCGTCATCTGTTTTGATGAAAATGAATTCGCAGTTTTCGTTGTTAAGTATATGATCGGCAACAACGTCAGGTTGATTGTTGATCACGATAATGGTTAATGGAGTGTTGTATTGTTGCAGGTGTTCTATTATTGAGGAAAAGGATTGATTTATCTGACTGATAATCAGAAAGACCATCGCTTTATTGAACAGGGTATTTGTAGATAGGAGTTCATCGCAAAGTGCGGAAGGTTTTTTATCACTGCTGAAGCAAAAAGAAGAGAGCCTTTCATAGCATGTTTCGAAGCTTTGAAAAGAATCACCTCTCAGTTCTTCCACTGCATCCTCTTCCAGATAAATGGATACCGGGATAGCTTTCTGCAGGAAGAAGCGATCCAAAGCAATGACGGTTTCTAAGATCTTATTTTCAATAGGCAGATATTCTTTAGGATCATCTGCATATCGACAGGAGTCCATGATCAAAGCAACGCCTTGACGTTCCTCGCCGCTTTGTTGCCTAACCATTGGTTTTTGCATGGCAGCAGATACTTTCCAGTTTATAAGTCTGAAATTATCACCAGGCACATAGTCTCTCAGTAACAGATCAGCAACGTTGCGCTTAAAGTTGTTTTCTCTTAAAGTGTTTATGGTTTCTTTGTTTGACGCAAGATCATCCAGCTGTATTATGTTTGGCTTTACCTTAACAAACAATGGCCTCTTAAGCTTCAGGGTGAAGCTAAAGAGTCGAAAGAAGTCCTGAATCACAACAGCCTTAATACCAATGTGATATTCACCGCGATAGCGACAGATCAAAGAATTCCTTTTGACGATACGACTGCCGTGGAAGAGTTCGTATTCGCTTTGCATATCCTGTTCACTGATGGAAGAAAAATCCGGGAAATAAATGATACGGATGCTGGCAAAAGGAATAAAACTGTCGTTCTGCAGAACGAATTCATAATCGGACCGATGGTTGGCGACCAGATCATAAGTGTTGACGTTCTGATAGATCTTGAAATAATGATTGACCAGAAATATATAGAAAAGCGACAGAAACGGAATTATCGTAAGCAATATAAAAAAGCCATAAGCGACCTGAGTACCGAAAACAGAGATAAAGATCAAGGAGAGAATCCACAAAAAAACTAGGACAACAAAGTTTCTTTGCATCCCTTTACTCCAACGGAATATCAATAGAGGATATGATTTTACTAAGAAGGGAATCAACGTTCTTTTTAAGGATTCGAGCTTCAGAAGTTAAAACCAAACGGTGGTGCAGGACATTGATTGCTACTTTACGGACATCGTCCGGTTTGACAAAATCCCTTTCTTCGATCAGAGCCCTTGCCTGTGCAGCTCTTATCAGAACCAGCATCGCTCGGGGACTTGCGCCTAAAACAAAGTTTTCGTTTTCTCTGGTTGCAGCAATGATCTTTTGAACATATTCCAAAAGAGAGTCGCTGACATGAACTTCTTCGGTCTTTTTCTGTAAAGTAATGATATCTTCGCCCTTGCAGACAGGTGGTGGAGTTTCAGCGGTTTTTCCATTAAGAAAATCTTTGCCTAATCTTATCTCTTCATCCTTATCAAGATAGCCGATCGATAGTTTCATCATAAAGCGATCCAGTTGGGCTTCCGGTAGAGGATAGGTCCCAAGGAATTCAATAGGGTTTTGCGTTGCGATGACCATAAAAGGACGTGGAAGTTGATGTTTATGACCATCAACACTGACTTGTCCCTCAGCCATGGCCTCCAATAAAGCGGCCTGAGTTTTTGGTGATGTACGGTTGATCTCATCAGCCAGGATCAACTGATGCATGATGGCGCCTTCTTTGTAGGTAAACTCCCCAGTGGTCATATTATAGATTGAAATACCAGTTACATCAGACGGCAATGTATCTGGAGTAAATTGGATTCGACCAAAACTGCAGTCGATACTATTAGAAAGAATTCGAGCTAGCGTGGTTTTCCCGACACCAGGCACATCTTCAAGTAAGACATGGCCCCCGGAAAGAAGACATACCAAAAGATCATCCACAACATCTTCTTTTCCTACGAAATAAGAATTGATTTGTTTTCTAAGTCTCTTTATCATTGTTTTTATTGCTTCTTTATATACAATTATAAACGAATCAGATGCAGATATAAATAAACGGAACA
>CAMNFQ010000092.1 GCA_946537295.1 uncultured Bacillota bacterium | reverse complement strand
TCTTAACAAGTGCAAGTGCAAGCCGTGAATATAATGGCTTACCATTAACAAGACCGACCGTCGATATGACTGGTGATGGTTTTGTGAAGGGTGAAGTAACGGATGTGAAAGCAACGGGTTCGATTACCGAAAAGGGCAAAGTCGCTAATACCATTACTTATCAGACACATGATGCATTCAATAAAGATAACTACGACATCAAAAAAGATGAAGGTATCTTAGAAATCACGGCTAATCATACAGCAATTCATGTTCGCGCTGCCAGTGATGAAAAAGTATATGATGGGACACCATTAACCAATGCGAACACAACGATTGAAAACTTACCGGAAGGCTTTACTTATAAAGCAACCGTTAAAGGTACAGTGACTCACGTTGATGAAGGCACCGTTGACAATAAGATTACTGAGATCCGTATCTATAAAGATGATCAGGATGTCACAAATCAGTTCGATGCTATTACGCATATGGATGGGACATTAAAGATTACTGCGCGTCCACTCACTATGACTTCTGCAAGTGATGAAAAGGATTATGATGGTATCGCTCTAGCAAATGATAAAGTCACGGTAAAAGGCAAGATCTTCAATGATGAAGTCTATGACATTACGGCTACTGGTGCGCAAATTGAAGTCGGCACATCAGCTAACACGATTGTTTATAAGATGACTAAGCATGCTGAAAAAGATTATGCGATCACCTTAGAAGAAGGCCTCTTAACAGTTAATCCACATACAGCTGTCATTACGGTAACGGCTGGTTCTGATACGAAAGTTTATGATGGCAAAGCGCTCACGAGTGATACATTCACGGTTGAAGGTTTACCAGATAACTTACGCGCTTATGTCACAACTGATGGCTCTGCCACAAATGTTGGTGACAAGGGTGAAAATAAAGTCAATACCGTGGTGATTATGGATGGTATGACCGATGTAACAAGATACTTTGCGAATATTAAGACTGTCTCTGGTCAGTTAACGATTACGCCACGTCATGTGACATTAAAGAGTGAAAGTGACCATAAGGTTTATGATGGTAAAGCATTAACAAGACCAGAAGTGAAGATTTCTGGACAGGGCTTCGTTACTGGTGAAGCAACCGCTAAAGCTGTTGGTACAATCAAGAAGATCGGTAGTGTTCCTAATACGATTGAATTAGCAACAACGGATGCTTTTAAAGAAAACAACTATAACATTACTTACGATATTGGTACATTAACAATCCTCGCTAATGAAAATGCAGTCGTTGTCAATGGCACAAGTGTAAGTAAGACCTATGATGGTAAGGCATTATCTAGTGATAAAGCAGATGTCATCCTGCCAGAAGGCTTTGAAAACTACAAAGCTGAAGTCAAGATGACGGGTACAATCACGAATGCTGGTAAGATCGCTAACAAAGTAGCTGACGTCATCATCAGAGATGAAGACGGCAACGATGTCACCGATCAGTTCAAGAATATTACAAAGAATGATGGTTATTTAGAAGTTACCCCACGTAAAGTGACACTGACAAGTGAAAGTGTAACGCGGGCTTATGATGGTACGCCATTAACGGCAAAACATATCACTGTAACGGGTGATGGCTTTGTCGATGGTGAAGTTTCTGATCTTAAAGCTACTGGTTCTATTACTGAAGTTGGGACAACAAGCAATGCCATCAGCTTCCAGAAGAACGATGCTTATAAAGATAAGAACTATATCATTACCAAGAGACCGGGCAACTTAACTATTACAACTGCACAGATTATTATGCATATTACTGCAGCGAGTGATGAAAAAGTTTATGATGGTCAATCATTAACGAATGATGGTTATACCGTAGCGGGCGTCTTACCTGGTATGCATATTGAAGCGACGATTAAGGGTGAGATCACCAATGCTGGTGAAACTGAGAATAAGGTGACTGCTTATCGCATTATGAAAGGTGATCAGGATGTTACTGATTTCTTCAATACTGATGATGAGCATATGATGATTACGGACGGCTCGTTAACCGTCAAGAAACGTCCAGTAACCCTGACATCAGCAACCTTAAAGAAAGCTTATGATGGTACTGCTTTAACCAATGGCGATCATCATCTGAAAGTAACCGCTGGTTCTTATGTGGAAGGCGAAAGCTTCAAAGCTGGTTTCACGGGAAAACAGTTATTGGTTGGCTCTTCTGACAATACCTTCACATTAAGCAATCATACCGCTAAACTTGGTAACTACGATGTCAAGAAAGAATACGGTCAGTTAACAGTGACGGATGATGTGGATGATGACAAAGTTGTCATGAAATCCCATGATGCGAAAGAATACAAGTTAGGTGACACGATTCATTTCGAAATCAAGATCAAGAATATTTATGATGAAGTCAAGACCCTGAAAGTGACAGAACTCCCAGGTGTTAAGATCACATCTGACATTCCTGAAACCTTATCCGCTGGTGAAGAAATTACTCTGAAAGCAACGTACATCGTGACGGAAGAAGAAATCAAATCTCAGCAGTTCAAGAATAAAGTGGATGTCTCATTAGGCAAGACTTATAAAGGCACTGATGAAGTTCCTGAACCGGAAATCGATGATGCGAAGCCAAAACTGAAGATTACTAAGACCGCTGAGCAGAAAGAATATAAGTTAGGGGATACCATTACTTATAAGATTCATGCGAAGAATACTGGTAACTTAACCTTAACGAATATCGTGGTTAAAGATGATCTGACGAAGTCTTCATGGACCATTGCGAAGCTGTTACCAGGAGAAACCTCACAGGATCTCATCGCAACTTACAAAGTTACGGAATCTGATATCAAGGTTGGTAAGATTGTGAACGTCGCTACAGTCGATCACATTGATGATCCAACACCAGATAATCCTGATGATCCAGCTCCTGAAGTCACACCTGGCAAGGAAACCGTCGACACAGAAGAGAAGAATCCGCATATCACGATTACAAAGAAAGCTGATGAAAAGAAGGCTTACAAGTTAGGCGAAACAATTCATTACACGATTCATGCAACCAATGATGGTAACTTAACATTAACGAACATTGTGATTCGTGACGATCTGACCAATCAGCAGTGGACAATCCGCTCACTTGCTCCTCATCAAACATCTCAAGACTTCACCGCGACTTATGTCGTAACGGAAAAGGATATTAAGAATGGTCATGTGGCTAATGTGGCAACGATGAAAGATGTCGATGACCCAACTCCTGATGATCCGACTGATCCTGATCCAAAAGATGAACCGGGTAAAGAAACTGTTGATACGGAAGATAAGAATCCTCATCTGACTATTATCAAAAAAGCCGATGACACGAAGAAGTATAAACTTGGTGAAACAGTCACTTACACAATTTCTGCTATCAATGATGGTAATTTAACATTAACGAATATCAAGCTCGAAGATGCTTTAACCGGTGATACATGGACTATTAAGAAATTAGCGCCTCAGGCGACTTCTGATGAACATGTTGTGACTTACACGGTTACCGAAAAAGATATCATCGCTGGCAAGATTAAGAATATCGTTACTATGAAAGATGTCGATGATCCAACTCCTGAAGATCCAAATGATCCTGATCCAAAAGATAATCCAGGTGAAAAGACGGTTGAAACAGAAGATAAACATCCACATCTGACAATTACAAAACAGGCTGATACAAGTAAGCAGTATACCTTAGGTGATACGATTACTTACACGATCAAAGCGAAGAACGATGGTAATTTAACATTAACGAACATTATCCTGAAAGATGATTTAACAGGTGATACATTCACTATTGACAGCTTGAAACCTCAGGAAGAATCTTCCGACTTCACTGTAAACTACAAAGTGACACAGCAGGATGTCAATAAGGGTAAAGTCACAAATGTGGCAACCGTGAATAAAGTTGATGATCCAACTCCTGATGATCCTACTGATCCTGATCCAGAAGTGACTCCGGGCAAGGAAGAAGTAGACATCACAAAGACAAATCCAAGTGTGACAGTAACGAAGAAGACGACAAGCACACCTAAGGATGGAAAAGCATATCAGCTTGGTGAAACGATTACTTATGAAATCACTGTCAAGAATGATGGTAACCTGCCATTATCTGCTTTCAAACTTCACGATGATATGACCAATGAAAACTTTGATGTCAAAGCCTCAAAACCAGGTGATACACAAAGCTTCACAACCTCATACAAAGTGCAGGAAGCTGATATTGTAAAGGGTAAAGTGATCAATAATGCGACTGTTGATACAGCAACATTAGAAGATCCAACTCCTGATAACAAGGACGATGAAGTGAAGATTACGGATGGTAAGACGGAAGATAATACGGAAGCTTCTCATCCAGCTGTAGTGATCACCAAGACAACAACAAGCAGCCCAGCTTCTGCAAGCGGTTATGAAGAAGGAGATACGATCTCTTATCTGATTACTGCAACGAATACTGGTAACTTAACGTTAACGAATGTGGTTGTCGAAGACCCATTAACGGGCGGTAAGTGGACAATTGAAAAATTATCACCAAACGCTCAGGAAACATTCGTAACAACTTATGTTGTCAAAGCTCTTGATGTGACAAGAGGAAACGTTGTGAATACAGCGACTGTAACAAGCAGCGAAGATCCAGATCCACAAAAGGATCCGGAAGTCACTCCGGGCACTGTTACAACGCCAACTTCAAAGACCACAATTATTGATGAATCTGGCGATGGTACGATGCCAACACAAAATACTCCAGAAACACCAACCATTGCCACACCAGCAACTGAAGAATCTGGTTCCGGCAAACAGGCGACACAAAATACTCCAGAAACACCAACCATTGCCACACCAGCAACTGAAGAATCTGGTTCCGGCAAACAGGCGACACAGAATACGCCAGACACTGATACGAGTGTCGAAAAGGAAACTGTGCCAACCTACAATACGGATAACACGACACCTACTGTTGTCAAGACGACGACTTATGATACAGGTACGGCGCCAACGACAACGACTGAAGCTGTCAAGACCGGTGATGAAACTGAAATCACGATGCAGATGATGCTGATGAGTATCGCATTAATTACTCTGCTTGGCGTATTAATTGCGATGCGTAAGAAAAAAGAGAATAGAAACTAAACGTACATAGTTTTAAACTCCCTTCAGAGACGTTAGAGCATTTGCTCTAACGTCTTTCTCTGATTGTACGAAAAAGACCAGATCATGAGATCTGGCCATAGTAATAAGATAAAATTCAAGGGAGATCTCCAAGAGAACTCCCCAGCATCTGAATCGGGACCCCTAGACAAATTCCTAAGCCTAGCGATGATCCGATTGCTATCATAGATATGATAACATGTTTAGGATAAAATTCAAGGGAGATCTCCAAGAGAACTCCCCAGCATCTGAATCGGGTTCACTAGATAAATTCCTAAACCTAGCAATGGGCCGACTTCTTTCAAGCAGATTCTACCATAGTGATCAAAAAAATCAAGCGGAAATTTTTTTAAGAATTCTTTCCTGAAATGCAAACTTAACTTACAGCCTGTGGTGAGTGATTTGGAAGTAGGGTTGCTATTTTACTTAATGTTAATCTCATTACAAATAAATAATGGTTTTCCAATTATTTGGAAACCCCATTTATTTAAGTACTTTTTTAATATGAATGGTATGAATTTGCAAGCTTAAATTGACTATGAGTTTGCTTAGATTTTGGTAAAAAAATGAAATTCATCGTGGGAAAGAAATTTTTTTAAGAATTTGGGCGGGAATTCTCGGTGACTTGTCTCCAAGATGAAAGCCCTCTTCTTAAATCACATTTCTATGCTATATATTATGCAAAAAAG
>CAMNFQ010000091.1 GCA_946537295.1 uncultured Bacillota bacterium | reverse complement strand
GGCTCATCAGAAAAATAGGCTTTTGGATCGACATTCTCTTCGATCGAAAAGCCTTTGATGTTATTGGAAAAGAATGGTACGATACCATACTCCTTTATTGCATTGATAAGATCTTCTTTACTTCTGATATAGAAATCCATATTAGAACAGTTTTACCAGCAAGACAATCGCACTGGTCAGAATCATTATGACACCAACGACTCTGTGTAAAACAATTGGTTCAACCTTATTCGCTATCGTAGCCGATATCTTGGCAAAGAACAGCGTGAAAACGACACAGCTGATCAGATAAAGCGGTTCAGGCATTCCACTGATCACAAAATGTGAAACACTGCCAATCAAAGCAGTAAAGATCATAATGAACGTGCTGGTACCAACAGCGTTGTGCATATCATAGCCAAGAAAGATCGTTAGTGTCAGTAGCAGCATGATACCGCCACCTGCTCCGATAAAGCCACACCAGAAACCGATCACTAGGCCTGCGATCACTGATTTGATCTTATGAGCCTTGCCATCATCAGAAAGTAGCGGATTTTTTTCTTCTTCAACTTTCATGAACAGAAAACGAAATCCGACAATGATCAGTCCGATCTCAGCAAGTGAGCCCATGGCACGATCCGGAACATGACTTGCAACAACACTGCCAACGATGGTTCCGATCATGACACAACAAAGCAAAAGCAGAGAACCTCTGATATCCAGGTTGTCGTGTTTCTTATATGTCCAGGCACTAAGAGCGCTGGCCAATACATCTGCGGCTAAACCAACAGCTACCGCCTGATATACGGAAATTCCCAAAAACGTTGAAAGTACTGGTCCGATCACAGCTGCAGCACTCATACCAGCAAAACCGGTTCCTATTCCTGCTGCCATTGATGCAAGGAAACAGACAAGCAATTTCAGCAATACATTCATTATTCTTCCATCCAGCGAGCTTTTTCCAGTAATTCAATAATTGGTAAATGCTGAGGGCAGGCAGCTTCACACTGTCCACATTGAATACAGTCTGATGCCTTTCCTTTTCCAACTGTTACATTGACATATTCTCTTCTGGTACGGAATTCCGGAGAACCCTTCTTACGGTTTTCTACGGTAAAGATATCCGGAATTGGAATACTCATTGGACAACCTTTCGTACAATAACGACATCCTGTACAAGGAATCATCTGGTCAGCATCAAAGGCCTTCTGTGCTTCACCGATGAGTTCCATTTCGTGTTCATCAAGTGTCTTGAAATCTTTGAAGACTTTAAGGTTATCTTCCATCTGTGCTACAGAACTCATTCCACTTAAGATCGTATGGATTCCTTCTTGACTTCCGACAAATCTCAAAGCCCATGAAGCATAAGACATACCATTATTTTCTTTATCAAAGATCGCTTTAACTTCATCGATCGGATCAGCTAAGATACCACCCTTGACCGGTTCCATGACGATAACCGGTTTATTGAATGCTTTACAGATCTCCAGATTTCGACATGATTCCACACCCGGATTCTTCCAGTCAGCATAGTTTATCTGTAATTGTACAAAGTCCACATCCGGATGTTCAATCAGCAGTTCATTCAGAAGATCGGAATCCGCATGGAATGAGAAACCATAGTGTTTAATCAGTCCTTTTTCTTTTAATTCCTTAACATAATCCCAGATATGATATTCTTCATATTTCTTATAGTTACTTCTTTGTAAAGCATGAAGAAGATAGTAATCAAAATAACCTGCATTGGTTCTTTCTAAGCTGGTCTCAATTTCTTTTTTAGCACTAGCTTCATCATTGATCTCGGCATTGCACATCAGCTTGGTAGCTAAGGTATATGATTCACGAGGATAGCGATCTACCAGTGCTTTTCTGATAGCTTCTTCAGATCCAGGATAGACAAAGGCTGTATCAAAGTAGGTTCCACCTGCTTCAATAAACAGATCAACCATCTTGCTGGTCTGTTCAACATCGATCGAACCATCTTCCAGTTTAGGAAGTCTCATCAATCCAAAGCCAAGTTTAAATTTGTTATCAAACATTGTTCTCTCCTTTTACTTTACAAAGTATGCGGTAGCTATCGCATTAGCACCGGCATATGTTCCAACTGTCGCTCCGACAAATGAGAGTGGTACTTCTCGGTTGTCATACAGATCCTTGTTTTCTTCATAGAATCTGTTGATGTTTTCCGGATCTTTACCGGAATATGCCAGAGCATAAGGCATAGACAGATCAATGCCACCTTCTGCTTCGATATATTCACGCATTGTCACAAAGCCTTTCTTCATTCCTCTGACTTTGCCCAATACTTCTACTCCACCGTCTTTTATTGTGATTACCGGCTTGATTGAAAGCATTTCTCCGACAAAGGCTGCCGTTGAAGAGATTCTTCCACCTTTCTTCAGATTTTCCAGGGTATTGAAGATCGCAATGATTCTGACTTTTTTAGAAGCTTCCTCAAGCCCGGTCATGATCTCATCAGCGTTCTTTCCTTCATCCGCTAATCTCTTGGCATATTCAGCCAGTACTCTTAAACTGATGCAGAAATGTTTGGAATCAAAGACCTTGACCTTGCCATCAAATTCCTGAGCAGCCATCATAGCGCTCTGTACACTGCCTGATACACCTGATGAGATCGACAGATAAACTGCTTCACTTCCATCCTTTGTTGCTTCTTCAAAAGCTTCTGTATAACGGTATGGTGAAATCTGTGATGTCTTAGGAAGTTCCTCTTCCTTTTCCAGTCTGTCATAGAATTCTTCATTGGAAATCGTTACACCATCATAGAACTCATCATTTCCAAAACGGAATACCAAAGGAATAACTGTAATTCCTAATTTCTTGGCTTCTTCTTGTGATAGATCACTTGCTGAATCAGTAATAATTTTTACACTCATATTTCTTCTCCATTTATCTGAATATATTCTGTACTAACAGCATATACAATATCGTTCCTGCAACTATTGCGATCGAGGTATTGTGTTTCCATTTATACAATAATACGACTATTAATCCGGAAACCAAGCCCGGCAGCCAATTTGTTACATTGGTAAATTCCATATTGCGATAACAGAACACCACCAGCATCGCCATGGCACAATATGGCAGGGTCTTACCAAGATATATTATAAATTCTGGCGTCCTATTCTTAAAGAGTATAAACGGTAGGAATCTGATAATGATCGTTGTAAGAGCCATTACACCAATCAGAAGATAACTATGCATCTTTGCCACCTCTTATTCTTTTAAGAATGCCAAGCATCACAATTATCATGATCATTGCAGGTAAAAGGAAATCAGAGCTGCCAAATATGATCAGACAAACTATTGAAATAATAAAACTCAATACTACGATCAGATGATCAGAATTATTCTCCCATTGTGATACTACGATCACGATGAATAAAGCCGTCATCGAAAAATCAATTCCCGTATAATCAAATGGCAAGATATTACCGGCAATATTACCTAATACACTTCCTGTGATCCAATAGAGTTGATTAAATAACGATAAAGCAAAGTAATAGGTATTCTTATCCAACCCTGTTGTATCCTTGCTGCAGGCGATTGAAAAGGTCTCATCCGTCAAGGCAAAGATATTATAGATTCTATGTCTTTTCAGATTCTGGTATTCCTTCAACATCCCGATACCATAGAAAAGATGTCTGATGTTGACCATGATACTCATAAAGAAAGCTGTGATCAAAGATGCACCAGACGCAAGTAAATCAATACCGACATATTGCATTGAACCCGCATAGATAAAAACACTCATCAATAAACAATGGATTATCCCAAAACCTTTGGCCTTCAGAAGGATACCAAAGCCCAGTCCCAGAACCATATAGCCGGGAAAGATATTCAGTGAATCTTTAAAAGCTTCTCTGATCGATCTGTTCATTACTTTATTTATTATAATTATTCTTTCCTGAATGAGCTTTCAACTTGCTCAAGAAATCTTTCTGCGATCGGAGTCATAGTCTGATAGGGATTATAGACCAGATACAGTTTTGTTTCCAAAATCGGTGATAATGGTATGAAACACAATTCACTTTCCTTTGATGTATTGATCAGTTTGTCAAAAGTCAAAAGATAACCTAAACCTTCCTTGGCAAATATTGAAGCATTATATGACAGACGGAAAGATCCCTCCAGATGTAAGTCATTATAAGCAGTTCCGGCCCATTCTCTGATCTCACCATTCCAGGCCTGTTCCGAACAATAAAGAGATAATCCCTTCAGATCTTTGATTCCAATCTTTTTCTTTTTTGCCAGGACATCATCCTTCCTTAGAACCAGACCCCAGATATCACCTTTGGGAAATTCGATTGCTTTATATTTGTGATAATCAGGTTCTTGTGCCAATACAACAAAATCAAGGATACCCTTATCGAGTTTATCGATGACCTGTTCTGTATCACCGCTGGTAATGTGATAGTGAATATTATGATATTTCTGTTTGAGTTTTCTTATCTCTCTGGCAAGATAGGATATCTGATATGATTCAGCCAGACCAAAATACAATTCTCCACCCAAGACATCATCCAGAGCTACAAACTCGGCTTCGATCTTATCAGCCATCCTGATCAGATCTTCCGCCCTGTCTCTTAACAGCATTCCTTCTTCAGTAAGTTCAATATTGAAACTGTGTCTGATGAAAAGCTTCTTGCCCAGTTCCTCTTCCAAAGCCTTTACCTGTTTGGATAAGGTAGGTTGAGTTACATGCAGGAAATCAGCAGCCTTACTCATATTTTCTTCTCTGGCTACAGCCAGAAAATAGCGCAATGATCTTATATCCATAAATACTCCTATGATATTCCATTTTAGCATATCATGATATAAATTATTACCATTAGCGCATTTCCTGTTTCTCCCTTATGATGAAACTGTAAGGTAGATCAAATGAAAGAAAACATTGAAATACGTAATGTCTTAACCAAGATCGGCTGTACTAATGAAGAGATCACTAAGATAAGCCAGATGGATCATGATGAAGATCGACTCACCGCCTTAAAGAAGCAGCGCTGTCTGCTGATGGATGAGTTACATGAATGTGGCAAGAAGATCGATGTCCTCGATCAGCTGATCAGAAAGGAGAAAACAAAATGATCAAGAAAGAAACACTTACGTTAAGTGAAGAATGGGATAAGACTTTCCCTAAAAGTGACAAGGTAAATCATCATAAGGTTACCTTTGTGAACCGCTATGGAATTACCCTGGCCGCTGATATGTATGAACCAGTAAATATGGAAGGCAAACTTCCGGCAATTGCGGTAAGTGGCCCATTTGGTGCTGTAAAGGAACAATGTTCCGGTTTATATGCCCAGACCATGACTGAAAGAGGATTTATCACACTGGCCTTTGATCCTTCGTTTACTGGGGAAAGTGGAGGCAATGTCAGATATATGGCCTCACCTGATATCAATACTGAAGACTTTATGGCAGCTGTTGATTTCCTGTCATTATATGACAAGGTTGATCCAGAAAAGATCGGCATCATCGGTATCTGTGGCTGGGGTGGTATGGCTTTAAATACAGCGGCACTTGATACCAGAATCAAAGCTACTGTTGCCTCTACGATGTATGATATGACCAGAGTAAATGCGAATGGATATTTTGATGCTGAAGATTCAGAACAGCAGCGTTACGAAAAGAAAAAAGCTCTTTGTGCTCAAAGACTTGAAGATCTCAAAAATGGCGAATATAAACTGGGTGGCGGTGTCGTTGATCCGCTTCCTGAAGACGCTCCATTCTTTGTGAAAGACTACCATGATTACTACAAGACCAAGAGAGGCTATCATCCGAGATCTCTTAATTCCAATGGCGGCTGGAATGTGATCGGATGCGAATCATTCATGAATCAGCCGATCTTAAAGTATACAAATGAGATCCGTTCCGCTGTACTGATCATGCATGGTGAAAAGGCTCATTCCTGCTACTTCTCAAAGGATGCCTATGCCAATATGATCAAAGACTCCAAGTACACCGACAACAAGGAACTTCTTATTATTCCTGATGCCGTACATACTGATCTGTATGATGGTGGTGATAAGAACTATATTCCATTTGATAAACT
>CAMNFQ010000090.1 GCA_946537295.1 uncultured Bacillota bacterium | reverse complement strand
TCTTCATGATAGATTTCAATATCGAAATACCTGGCAAATACAATGTTGGAATTCAATGCATCAGCAGTTTCATTCAGGTAATGATCATATTCTTCAGTATCATTTAATATTTCTCTTACTTTTAAAACAGACCCATCCGGTATACCGGCACTTTCATCATAAGAAAGAGTAATATTGTAGGTCTCACCACCTGCTTCAATCTGCGTATCCAGTGTATACACTACTGCATAGACAGAAAAGCTTTCCGCATTAAAAGAAAGAGAGCTGTCTGCATTTGCTTCATTGATATTATTGGTCTGGTCATTAATGGATTCGCTGTTTTCATTATTAATGATTTCCAGTGTATCTTCATCTGTTTTAGCTGATTCAACAAGATCAGTATTGCCTTTATCATCGATATGGATAATTAAAGCATCCTTATCGTTTTCTTCAATGAATGATGAAGAGATGGTAACTTTAACCGGTATCTTTGGTTCTATCTCTTTATCACCATCAAAGAAAGTTATATCAAGTGCTTTTAATGATGCAACTTTTTTATTATTGGATAAGGAATCTTCAATTGTTTTAATCTGATCATCTTCAAGTTCTACTTCATTTATCTTTACTGTGGTACCCGAAGGTAAAGAACCTTCCGGTACTTCAATATAGACAATGAAGTCAGAGACTGTTTCATTGAATACCATTGAAGGATATTCTTTTTCAATGATATCTGTTTCAGTTTCTTGTACTATTTCAGTTTCTGTTTCTTCAATAATGGTATCTGTATCATTATTCTGAACTTCATCTGATTGAATAGTGTCTCTGTCGGTTTCTTCTATTTGATCGATTTCTATGCCCGGTTCCTTTTCAGCTTCTTCCAGATCTATTGCAATTGCCGGAAGCATTAAAAAGATAACTGTCAAAAATGCTGTGGCAATTGATAATATACTTATAAAGAATTTAACATTTCTGTTAGTTTTCATAGGCAATGTTGATAGATTAAAATAGTTTGTTCGTTAAACTAATCATATCATAATTGTTTTTAAAAACGAATATAGAACGTAAATAAAAAGAGAAGCATCTGATCTCCTTACATTATTTTTATACGAAGAAAAAATGCAAAGTAATAAAAAACAGGTTTCCCTGTTTAGTATTTGTTCATATTACGACGTTGTCTGGACATGCCATTAGAACGCTTTGAAACATATTTAGGCTGTTCAATAGTCCTTTGTTGCTGCTGCATCATCTGCTGTTGTTGCATCATCATCTGCTGCTGACGAGGAGGTTGTGGTTGAACATACTGCTGTTGAGGACGAGGTTGCTGATTTACGACCTGCTGTACTTTTTGTTGTTGAGGATGCGTATTAGGATAGTCATAGCGATCGATCTGACCGGAATCAACGATCTTCTTGACAGAAGAAACATAGGTATCCGCAACTTTCTGGGCTTCCTGGAAGATATTACTCAATACAAAAGATGCCTCAGCGATCGAACCGACCTTGCTGAGTCTGATATTTCTGGTCTGCAGTTCCTTTTTCAGAGTTGCATTTTCTGCTTCCAGTTCTTCCAGCTGCTTAGCCTGCTTATATAAAATATCTAACAGCTCTGATCTGGATAGTTTCGATAATGATTTATCCGCCATTTTCTTCCCTTTGTTCTTCTTTTTACCTTGTATAAGTTCCATTTGTCTTATAAATTATTATAACATCTATTAATTATTAAAGTTTGAGTATTCTCTCAAATTCCGGTTTTAGTCCTGTATCCTTATTGGTCACAAAATAATTCTGAGGCATATCATAGCCCGGTAATGGATTTCCTTCAACGATCATAGGACCGTTTTCCCCTATCGCAATATCCCAACCTACATATCTGATCTCAGGAATTACCTTAGCAGCAGCCTTGACCAGATTTTTTGCTTCTTCAAAATATGGCACTTCAAAGCCAATCAGTTCCATGTTGGTTGTCGGATGTTTTGTGTATGTTGAGATCGTTTTGTCTGACCAGCAAGGATTAATGATCTTGCCATCATCTGATAAAACAGTATAGATACCACCGGATCCTACATTATCAACTGACATATTATCAATACCCATACGCTGTATCGCATACATGATATGTGCTTCTTTCTTTGAATCTAATAATGTCGTAAATCTTACGGTATTGATCGAACTAGGATTGAGTTTTGCCATTTCTCTATGTTGGATAATGGAATCTTCCACAAACAGATGATTTTCTTTTAAGAAATCATAGATATTTTTGAGATCACCAGTTAATTCAATATTTTTATATATTCCCTTACCAGAACAGGAATCAGCCGGTTTACAGAAGATCTTCTTTTTGTTTTTACAGAATTCTTCAAACTGTTCAAAGGTTGATTCACCTATATCCAGAAAATCTCTGCCCAGATAATCCTTGAAGATCTTATTGAACTGCAGTTTGTCATTAAAGATATCAATATATTTTGGATCATTTAAGGTTTTAAAGAGGTTTTGGGAATAATCAAATGTCACATAGGTATCTCTTTTTTCTTTTGGTTTATTCACAAAATGAAAAAGATTATATTCCATATAGCCAATATGATCTTGAAAGATACATGATGCCATATCACAAAGGATAAAAAGTGTTGGTACACGAGAATACCTGTGAACTTCTTTAGCGTTATTTAACAGTCTTTTAATACTGGCTAATTCAAAACGATCAAAAATTGAACTCATACAAATATTATACAAAAGATGTCTTATAATAGTAGTAAGGAAGAATACATATGATCAATAAATACACATTAAGCCCTAGTCAGGAACTGAAGTTCGTTAAAGACAATCTGGAAACTTTTATTGAAAACAATCTTTATCTTTCACGTTATGAGGATGATGATCCTAAAAGAGCGATTGCATATCGCAATTTTAAGGAAGCCTATGACTATATCCTGAATAACAGAGATATTGAAAGTGACTATAAATGTCTGCAGCATCTTCATCATATGCTGATGAGAGATCTTAATGATGGCGTTAAGGCTGAACTTACGCCTGAACAGATCTCAGAACTGGAATCAATGATCAATCAGCCTACTAAGGCAAATCTCGAAGTTGCGATCGATGTCGTTCTTTATATATTGGATAAAAGACTGTTTGAAGATGGTGATGTCAGAGCAGCAATGCTGTTTGGTAATAAGTTTCTGATCGATAATGGCGGTGGTTTTATTACCGTAGCCAAGACTTATAAGGATGTCTTCAGAGAGAAACTTAAGGAATATAAAGTCAATAAGGACTATGATATCAAGGATTGGATCTATAAGTATTGTATCAAGGGTCCAAAACTGGATTACTGACAGCGGTAGAAATCGCTGTTTTTTTCTATTATAATTTTGTTTATGAATACAAAGAGATTGACTAGTTTGGCTATGTTGATCGCGATATATTCTGTGTTAAGTATCTTAACACCAGTAAGGATAGTGAACTTCAAATTTACCTTTGAAGCATTCCCTGTTCTAGTAGCCAGTTTACTATTAGGTCCTGTGGATGGTCTAATCGTCGGAGGTGTAGGCTCATTTATTTATCAATTACTGTTCTCAGGCTATGGTATAACTGCTACGACATTACTGTGGGTATTACCTCATGCGATTAGTGGTCTGATTGTCGGACTCTATGCCAAGGCCAGAGAATTCAAACTGACATACAGACAGATAGCTTTCATATCGATAGTAAGTGCATTGACTGTAACACTTCTCAATTCACTTGCCTTATATATCGATGCGAAAATCTATGGATATTATTCATTCACTCTCGTATTTGGAAATATCATTTTTAAGATAATAGCTGGAATTATATTGGCTCTGATCTACACAGCAGCCCTGCCAAGACTTATCTCGGTAATCAGAGATCGTTTTGGTATGTAATGATTTTGAGGTTTTAGGAGGTAACAAATGTATAGTGATATCGAAATCGCTCAAGCGTGCAAAATGGAGAAGATCACAAAGATCGCTGAAAAACTGAATATTCCTGACGAATATCTGGAATTATATGGAAACTACAAAGCTAAAGTCGACTATAAACTGTTAAAGGATCTTAAGGACAAAAAAGATGGAAAGCTGATCCTGGTCACAGCAATCAACCCTACCCCGGCCGGTGAAGGAAAAACAACAACTACTGTCGGTCTTGCGGATGGCTTAAGAAAGATCAACAAGAATGTCGTTGTAGCTCTAAGGGAACCTTCCCTCGGTCCTGTCTTTGGTGTAAAAGGTGGCGCAGCTGGTGGAGGTTACGCTCAAGTCGTACCGATGGAAGACATCAATCTTCATTTTACCGGTGATTTCCACGCGATTGGCGCAGCCAATAATCTGTTGGCAGCAATGTTAGATAACCACATCCAACAAGGTAATTCTTTAAATATCGATCCTAGAAGAATCACCTGGAGACGTGCTGTCGATATGAATGATCGTCAATTAAGAAATATCGTTGATGGTCTGGGAAACAGAACTGATGGTACTCCTAGACAGGATGGTTTTGATATAACTGTTGCTTCAGAAGTAATGGCAGTCTTGTGTCTGGCTTCTGATATTGCAGATCTTAAAGCAAGACTCTCAAGAATCGTTGTAGGCTATACCTACGATAATAAGCCGGTTACAGCTGGTGAACTAAAAGCACAAGGTGCAATGGCAGCTTTATTAAAAGATGCCTTAAAGCCTAATCTGGTTCAGACATTGGAAGGAACACCAGCCTTTGTTCATGGTGGACCATTCGCCAATATCGCTCATGGCTGTAATTCAGTTACAGCTACCAAGTTAGCGATGAAGCTTGGTGATTATTGTGTTACCGAGGCAGGATTCGGTGCGGATCTCGGAGCTGAGAAATTCCTGGATATCAAATGCCGTATGGCAAATCTGAAACCTGATGCCGTAGTTGTAGTTGCGACTGTCAGAGCTTTAAAACATCACGGTGGTGTCAAGAAAGAAGATCTCAATAAGGAAGATCTGGATGCCTTAAAGGCAGGCATGCCTAATCTGTTACAGCACGTAGAAAACATCACTAAGGTCTATAAGCTTCCGTGTGTTGTTGCGATAAATGCCTTCCCTACTGATACCAAGAATGAACTTGATCTGGTAGAAGCTGAGTGCAAGAAACTAGGCGTTAATGTTGCTTTAAGTGAAGTATGGGCTAAAGGCGGCGAAGGCGGTATCAGACTGGCAGAAGAAGTCGTCAGATTATGTGAAGAAGAAAACAATTTCAGTTTTGCCTATGAAGATGACATGTCAATAAAAGAAAAACTTGAAGCTATCGCTACCAAGATCTATCACGCTGATGGTGTCGACCTGGTCGGTAATGCACCAAAACAGCTTAAACAGCTAGAAGAACTCGGTTTCTCCAAGATGCCTATCTGCATGGCTAAGACCCAATATTCCTTCTCTGATGATCAGAATAAATTAGGTGCTCCTAAAGATTTCAGGATCTCCGTAAGAAATCTGAAAGTTTCAGCCGGTGCAGGTTTTATCGTTGCTTTGACCGGTGAGATCATGACCATGCCGGGACTTCCAAAAGTACCAGCTGCTGAAAAGATTGACGTCGATGATAATGGTGTTATCACAGGATTATTCTAATGAAAGATCTCAGTTTAGAAAGATTCTCGCTTGAAGCAGCATCATCAGCTCCGGTTCCAGGCGGCGGTGGTGTTTCTGGTGCAGTTGGATCTTTAGCAGCTAGTCTTGCTGAAATGGTTGCCAATCTCACTATTGGTAAAAAGAAATATCTTGAATACACTGAAGAATTTGAAACAATCATCAAGAAACTGGAAGAATTAAGAATTGCTTTATTGAACAGTATCAATGAAGATGCTGAAGCATTTAAACCGTTAGCTGAGGTATATTCTTTACCAAAAGACAGTGAAGGATATGAACAGAAAATGGAAAGCTGTCTTAGGACTGCAGCAGCCTCACCGATGAATATCCTGAAGCTTACTTCAAAGATCATTGATATTGATGAAAGGCTTGCAGTCATTGGCTCAAAAATATCAGTCAGTGATGCTGCAACTTCGATCATGCTGGCACATGGTGTACTATATGGTGCCTATGTAAATATCGTCGTCAACACCAGACTCATGAAAGATAAAGAATATGCTGAAAAGTTTGAAAATGAGGCAAAAACAATCCTAGATGATTACAGTAAGAAAGCTTTAGATATCTATAATCAAATACTACAGAGGTTAAAAGGATAATGTTACTTAAAGGAAAACCCGTCGCAGATGCGATTAATCTTAGAAGTAAAGATCTGTGCGATGAGCTTAAACA
>CAMNFQ010000089.1 GCA_946537295.1 uncultured Bacillota bacterium | reverse complement strand
GTATGAATCTTCATCATTTTTCTTTATTTCTGATCCGGTTGTCTTGACTTTATCAATGATCGTAAGAAGATCGAAAAAAGAAAGTACTATCAAACTGTGAAGTCTCTTCCTTGTTTATTTAGGAAACATTTCTGGAAAGACAAGACATTTTGGTCTGATAGATACTTTATAAGTTTGATTGGAGAAGCTAACCCGGAATCAATCAGAAGGTATATTGAAAACTACGGTTAAAACCCGATGGCATTCATCTCGTAAGCTGAAGACTTAAGGGTTTTCTGCCTAATGTAATATAAAAATCAGGATATTCACCGTATCTTTCATCATCGGTAATCATCCTGAATTCCTTTTCATAACCGGATCTGACATAGTCCCCATCCCTCTTCATTTTCTTCATGAAAAAACGAAAGGAAAAAGGTTTCAACAATTTAGAATTTGCCCTTAAACATTGTAAAAGTATTCTTTGGGTTTTCCGCAACCCATCTGTTTAACCCTGTTCTATACCAGAGTAATCCTTGATTAGTATCGATTTCAAACACACCCAATCCACACCAACTTACAACTTTTACAGTTTCTGCATTTAAATCAGGTCTTAATTTAATTTCTGTTTCTACTTTAATAGTAAGATACCCCAGTTTTTCCATACCTTCTATTCCGCTTCCGCCTGCGACAGAATCTAATTGTTCATCATTTATTAATCTTTCTTCTGATTCCATTTTTATTCGTTCTCCTTTAAAAATGTTAACACCAATGACATTTTAGTTGGGTCATAAGCTACATAGAAACCATTATCCAATAGGAACCACTTTTTCCCATCATTTTGTTTTATTGCATAAATCTGATATGTTTCACCTTTTAGACCTACAATTATTTCACATCCCACTTTCGGTTCATAATTGAGATCCAATCTGTCTACCAGGACTGTTATATAACCAATAGATTTCTTTGATGAAAGATCAATCTCCCCACCAGATACTTCAGTTAGTTCTTCATCATTTAAACTCTTTTTATCTTTAATCATTTAATTCTTCCTCCTATTACTTATATAGTGCTTTTTCTGTTTTATCAGAAGCTGCGGTATGAACGCTGCTCAACGAAATTCTCGCGATTGTCATCTATAATCTTTTCAGCTTTTTTATAGAAATGCACAACCCCAGTTTAAGCCTTACTTCCATCATCCTGTATCTCATTGCAGAAAGCTCATTGTGTATACCGTTCCTCTCATTTTCTTTATTACCATAGTAATTTTAAGACATGGTAATCGTTCTTGTTTATCCATTATATTTTCGTAAAGATATGCTTGTTTCCACACATTGAATCCAGCAATCCGTTTCGGCTTTTTACGGTTTAATAAACCCCGAACTTCACATGAAGCAAATTCATAACATAACGGTGGGAAACATAGTTACGGGAATTGCCGATCCTGTAAGAGTTATCCGCTGTATTGCTCAAATTCACATCATAAAACCTAATACCTGAGTATTTATAAAGCCAGACGATAATATCAGAGGGATTCCGAATCTCATAACTGGGCTGAACCTGATGGATAAATTCTGAAAGTTCGTCCAGTTCCTCTTGGGAACCGCCATTGACTGCGTTTAATTCTTCTGTTTTCAGTTCTTCGCTTTCCATAATCTTTTTTCTCCTACTATATCTTTGCTTTTTCTCCTATATACTTGTTTCTATTTTATACGAATATTATATAAACTTGGCAAAAGAATATTTAGTTCGAAAATTGAACATTTGTAATGATGCCCTACAACTTATCTGAATTCTGGCAAAAGATTGAAGTATATTCTGATGCTTGAAAAGGAACCAAAAATCAAGGACACAATCTTAGAAATCACTGCTCTTAGAGGTAAGAATAGATTCACAAGTGAAGAAGATTCATTGCATCAAAAGTCCGATCATAACGTTTATAAAGATTTTATTAAATAATTTAAACTAATTATACATTTATTAAAAAAGAAAGGATCATTCACCAATGATCCTAACTCTGATTATGTTGTCAACTTCATTCAAGGCTTTTTCATCGACCTGTGAATTGGTATCGATCATCGTATAGGCGAGATCTCCCTTTGCCTTGTTTACCATGTTTTCAATATTGATGTGATTTACACCAATAATCGATGTGAGCTGTGCCAGCATGTTTGGTACATTGCGATGAATGATACAGATTCGATGTGATGTTGTTCTTGGTTCTGCAATCGATGGAAGATTAACCGAATTGGTGATATTACCATTCTCCAGATAATCTTTAAGCTGTTTTACAGCCATCAGAGCACAGTTTTCTTCTGATTCTGGAGTGGAAGCTCCAAGATGTGGGAAACATATAGCGCTTGGATGATGTGCCAGACGGTATGAGCCAAAATCAGTAACATATCTGGCTACCTTCTTATTATCAAGAGCTTCAATCAGTGCATCTTCATCAACCAGTTCACCTCTGGCAAGGTTGATGATCCTGACCCCATCCTTGACTGATGAAAGTACTTCTCTACTGATAGTGTTTCTGGTCTGATCATTTGCCGGAAGATGAAGCGTGATATAGTCACATTCACTTATGATCTCGTTGATGTTAGTAACATGCTTTACCCATTTACTTAAAGCCCAGGCAGAGTTAACTGAAATATATGGATCATAACCATATACTTCCATGCCTAGCTTAACGGCAGCATTTGCTACTAAGACACCAATAGCACCTAAACCGATTACACCAAGTTTCTTGCCATTGATCTCTGGGCCGATAAAGGCGGATTTACCCTTTTCGACTACTTTGGCAAAATCAGGTGTATCATCAAGCTGTTCTTCAAAGTTCATACCACCTTTGATATCTCTGCTGGCAAGAAACAGTGAACATAAAGCCAGTTCCTTAACGGCGTTTGCATTGGCACCCGGAGTATTGAAGACAACTATTCCTTTTTGCGAACATTTTTCAATTGGGATATTGTTTACTCCGGCACCGGCACGAGCGATCGCCAGCAGTTTATCGGAAAAATCATAATTGTGAAGATCGGCGCTTCTGACCAAGATAGCATCTTCATCAGTCATGTTTTCGCAATAATCATAAGTATCATCAAACAGATCAAGACCACTCTCAGCTATCCTGTTGGCTAATCTAATTTTCATCCTATCCGTTCTCCTTTGCGAATCTGTCCATAAATTCAACAAGCTTTTCAACACCTTCATAAGGCATTGCATTGTAGATTGAAGCTCTGATACCTTTTACAAGGCGATGACCTTTCAGATTTGACATTCCCTCTTCCAAAGCTTTTGCAGCAAAGAGTTCATCTAATTCAGGACTTGGTGTGGTAAAGGTGACGTTCATCATAGAACGGCTAGCCTTTTCCGCGTGTGGTTTATAGAAATCCTGAGAATCCAGATAATCATAGATCAGTTTAGCTTTAGTCTTATTACGTTTTTCTATTTCAGCTATACCACCAATTTCTTCGATCCACTTAACAACTTTGCCTAATACATAAATAGAGAAAGTTGATGGTGTATTCAACATGGAATCATTCTTTACCATTTCTTCATAAGATAAGATCTGTGGAGTCATAGGATTACATTTACTGATCAGGTCTTTTCTGATGATTACTGCAGCAAGCCCGGCAATTCCCATATTCTTTTGTGCACCGGCATAGATCAAGGCAAACTTTGATACATCGATATTGCGTGAAAGAATATCTGAACTCATATCCGCAATCAGTGGTACACCATGTGTATCAGGAAAATAATTCCATTCCGTTCCATATATCGTATTATTGGCACATAGATGAACATATCTGGCATCCTTACTTAAAGCCAGCTCACTTTCCTCAGGAATATGACTATAGTTATTATCTTTGCCATCGTAAGCAATATTAACTGTACCGTACTTTTCTGCTTCCTTGGCTGCCTTCTTCGCAAAATTACCGGTAACGATATAATCAGCTTCGCCATTATCAAGCAGATTTAGTGCTACAGCCGCAAATTGTCCGGTAGCCCCACCATGCATAAACAGGATTTCATATTCTTCAGGAATATTCATAACCCTTCTTAAGGTATCCTTGGTTTCATTGAAAATATTCAGATAACCTTTGGATCGATGAGACATCTCCATTACCGACATTCCCGAAGAATGATAGTTGAACAATTCTTCCGAAATCTCTTCAAGCACCTGATCAGGCAACATTGAAGGTCCAGCCGCAAAATTATAGATTCTGTCTTTCATCATTAAAATATCCCCCTATTTCTTTTTGTAGCTTCAAGTATGAAAGAACCGACATGTGCAGGTTTATGTGCATCAGATGCACATATCAGTTTTACATTATTATTTTTAAATATCTTTAGCAACTGATCAGAAATACCGATATCCTCATGGCCATAACGGTAATGACATCCGGTATTGTTTTCAGCATACATGTTCTGATTATTCAGTTCTTGACTAAGATTATTAAATGTTTCTGTAAGATCATAATCAGGATAGATGTTAAACATCTTGATCTGATCCGGATGGGCAAATCTGTCAAACAGTGAAGACCTGGCGCAGCTTAAGGCTTCATCATAATACATCTTATAGATATCATTTTTATCATATCTGTCCCAAAGCAGATCCTTGGAGAAAGACATATCATAAAGAATGGAATTAACAGAATGGATGGCACCGGTAAGAAAATCAAGTTTCACATCTTTCAGAATCTTTTTTAACAGATCTTCAGTGTTACTTGTATAACATACTTCTAAACCAAATTTGATCTTTATTGGGAAATCCATCTTCTTAACTTTTTCGATCAGCTCATAATAATCATCAAGCGTATTACAGAATTTGGTTGGCTGTTTAAGCCATTCGGCCTGCTGATCATATTGTTTCAGGTGCTGATAACAGCCTTCAAATTCCTTAAAGCGATGAGTATGATCCAGGATATCGATTTCATCCAATCCTTTTCTGATAGCTTCGTCAGCAAATTCCTTAACATATTCAACAGATAATGGTCCATATTCCAGATGCATATGTCCATCAACAAGATAAAGATCATCTGTCTTTTCTATTTCAATACCTATAACACCATATTCTCTGATCTGCTCTTCAGAATAATATTCATACATATCCTTATAAGAAGCTGATGCTATATCTTCATATCCACATCTATCAAGTGGCAGATTTTCATACAGCTGTTTAAAATCATTAAAATGATGTATCGCTTTTACCTGACATTTGATGACATCATATTCGTTTTCCAAAGAATGAAAAAAGATCAGGTCGGAAACCTGAATCTTTTGTCTTTTGTGGTCATTTACTCTCAGTTCAATATCTTTTCTGCCTTCTTTAATTAACAGAAAAGCTGTCTCACCAAGATTCATGTCGAAGCGCATATTCTGTTTCTCTAAGTATTATTTTACTCTAAAACAGGATATACACACTCATTTTTTCTGTTAAAGAAGACTGGTAACGAATTTTTCTACTTCCTTCATATCGGTAGTAGGTTCAAATCTGGCAACAACATTGCCTTCCTTATCAATGATGAACTTGGTGAAGTTCCATCTGATATCACCACCTGTTGCATCCTTGTTCAGTTTCTTGACAGCCAGTTCCATGCCTTTTGCCTTAAGACCTTTACCAAAACCTTCAAATGTCTTCTGTGATTTCAGGAAAGTGTATAAAGGCAATTCGTTTTCTCCATTTACTTCAGACTTTTTCATCTGAGGGAAAGTAGTATTGTAATGTAATGTGCAGAATTCATGGATCTCATCATCAGAACCAGGTGCCTGATTACCGAACTGGTTGCATGGTATATCAAGTATTTCTAAGCCTTTTTCATGATAATCTCTGTACATCTTCTCGATTGGTTCATATTGTGGAGTAAAACCACATCCGGTAGCGGTATTGACAACCATTACTACCTTGCCTTTAAAATCAGCCATTTTAACTTCATTGCCGTTTGCTGCTAATATACTGTAATCATAAAAACTTGCCATAATTTTATCCTCCGAAAATATTATATCGCATGCGATATATTTTGTAAATAAAAAATCATTTCCATTGATATTTATCAAGATCAACTTTATAGTTAACTACTTCTACCCCATCTTCTTCCAGTCTTTTTCTTTGAGTTTCTATACCTCCGATATCACCAAAATTGCCGGATAGTTCACCCTTCGAGTTAACAACTTTAAAACAGGGATTGGTGATTGGATCAGGGTTATTATGAAGAATATTGCCGATGGCACGACAATAGTTCTTATTACCCAGATATTCACCGATCTGACCATAAGTCACAACTTTTCCTTTGGGGATCATTCTCAAATAGGAATAGACTTTTTCTTTCATAGTTTTCTTATACCATATTTTTAACCGAAATCAGAAAGTATGTTAAAATATTAAATAGAATTATGCCTACTACGTATGCACATTGGCGTTTTGGATGCGATTGCATCGAAACATTACCAGAAAATCTAAAAAAGATCGTTCTCGCTAATAGGGAAATCTATGATTATGGGGTTCATGGACCTGATATTTTCTTCTATGATCTGACTCATCCTGCTTTGCCTCGTTATGGTTC
>CAMNFQ010000088.1 GCA_946537295.1 uncultured Bacillota bacterium | reverse complement strand
ATATCGTTAAAGTCTGCAATAAGATTCAGGATGAGATCATGGAAAACATTCTTCTAATGACTGGCATTGAATGCAAAAAGATCAATATTGATGTTCAGGGATTTGTAACAAAATAAATAGTTAAAAGACAATTCAATTTGTCTTTTTTTATCTCTATATAAAAAGATAGCTCCAGATCATAAGGTCTGGAGCATATATTTAGTTTTTAATAAATTTTCCACCTGAGTAAGGTATTGAGATGGAATCTTCTTTGCGGTTAGTTGAAGCGTATACTCTTATTTCACCGCTGATCTCGCTGTTTGAGATCGTAAACTTGATCTTGTTAGTATCTTCAACACTTGCAGAAATTCCAGAAGGCAAAGTATCATATGACCAATTTCCAAATGAACTGTCTGAATCATAGCTAGCTGTAATATAAACAGTATCTTGATTCTCGTTATATGAAGTGGCCAGTGACAAAGTATGATCCTGTTCCTGGTAATACGTAATAGTGATTGTAAGGCCAGTGTTGTTCATTGTGATTGTTGAACCTGGATCGTATACTGAATTATTTGATCCTCTGATCGTGAATGAACCAGCTTTGCTGGAATCCTTTTCAGTCACTACATTAACGAAACCATAATTATTAGCCCAATTCTGTACAGATTCTAATGAAGAACCAACAGCTGGGAATGTAATTCTTGATTCAGCTGTCTGATCAAATGATCCCTTATTTGAGGTAATATTACCTTTTTCAAAGCCATAATAAACATCTACATGAACCTTATCACCAGGGCTAACGCTTAAGATCGTGCCATATGAATTTTCAGATACAGCTACATGGTCGTTAGAAGAATGATTACCAGATACTGTTATATCAGCCATGTATTTTATTGGCCCATAGAGTTTTGTGAAATCAAACAGACATTTGCCTGATGCAGCAAGTATTACTTCACCAGAAGAACTTCTTAAAGAAATATCTTTCACATCAGATGATTCTTCAAGTTTAGACTTATCAGGATATTCAGGCCATGTGATCTTCAATGAACCATTGTTTCCATCCAGTTCTACCTTGAAATCAGAAGACATATTTTCAATAGACGGCTGTGCCAGAGAAACAAGCTTAACTGAATCGGATTTGATCAGTCCAGTGGTCCTTAACGATTCATCCATTCCTTCAGTAAATGCTGCATAAGGCCATGTACCAATGATATGAGTTATGCTTGTTACACCACTTGGTTTTTCCAATTTGGTAGGTTTTGATTCACCATATTGGAAGGCAGCATCCAAAATCAGATGAGCGATCTTTCCTTGTGGTCTTTCGTTATAGTAATAATCTTTAGTTATATATGATTGCTGATCCTTGGCTGCTTTTTCATAGCCAACCCAGGTAGCAGTTGTATATTCACTGGTAGCTGCTACAAGCCATCCATCCTTGATAGCACCAGAAGGGATACCGAAGTCAACACCTGATACACCATAGTCTGTAGTACCGGTCTTGCCATAAACAGTATAATCATCAGACTTAACCAATGAATAGGTACCTCCATAATACTCAACATTTGAAAGCATCAGTTCAGTTGTCAGGAATGATGCAGCTTCTGATAAGACTTGCTTAGCTGAATATGTTGGAGTGATAGGTGATTTACCGTTTGTGAATTCAATCCTTGTAATTGTATGTGGCTCATTGTAGACACCATAGTTCATGATGGCTGCATATGCTGCAGCATGTCTGTAAGGAGTAACTTCACATGTTGTACCACCAATTGCATACTGAACATCGAAATCTTCCAGAGTAAAGTTATAACCTAATGATTGAGCATAGTTTACAACGTACTCGTATTTTTTAGCATCCAGAACAGCTTGTAATGTCTGAATAGCGCATGTGTTGATTGATTGGCCAACAGCCTGTTTTAAGGTTACATCACCAACGTAGGTACCGGAGTCATTCTGAACAATGATCTTACTTACATCATCGTAATACATCGGTTTATCAGTCAGTACATGGTCAGTAGCCCAACCCAGATTTTCAAAGGCCAGGGCATAATCCAGGATTGGTTTCATGGTTGAACCAGGTTGCTTAAACTGTTCTGTCGCATGGTTGAGCAATAACTGACCACCATTAGCGTAGTTTCTGCCACCTAAGATTCCGACTACTTCACCAGTTGAGTTCTTGACACATACTGATGCACATTCGAAATATGGATCAGGGAATTCAAGATAACCATCCATATTGCCAGCTTGAATATTGTCCATCTGTTCCTGAATGTCTCTATTCATGCAGGTATAGATATGCATTGTTGTTGTATATGGATCTAAGCCGGTAAGTTTAATACATTCAGAGATAACTGCATCAACATAAGCCTGATAAGGAATACCATTTCCTTCTTCTTCTGATTTGAATGGATCTTTTAACAGGTTTTCAATATTGATTGTTTTTGCCAGATCATATTCGGATTGAGTGATATATCCGTGATTTCTCATCTGATATAAAACTTCAAGAGTTCTTTCTTTAGCAGCATCCAGATTATAGAAAGGGTTATAGTAGTTTGGCGCATTGATTACACCAGCAAGTAAAGCACCTTCAACCAGATTTACTTCTGTAATGTTTTTACCGAAATAATACTGGGCTGCTTTCTGGATTCCTCTGATATTGTTTGATCCACCAAAGTTCAATTTATTTACATAGGATTCAAAGATATCCTGTTTTGATTTTACTTGTTCAAGTTCCATTGCAAGGGCAATTTCCTGAACTTTACGTCTGACACCACGGGCACCAGATCTCGCTGCCTCTTCACCGGTTTCATCATCAGTGAAGTAGGTGTTTTTAACTAACTGCATGGTGAAGGTGGAACCACCTTGACCAAATGACATTGTTCTGATGTTTTCTAATATCGCTTTAGTAAAACGAGGGATATCAAATCCGTTGTGTTCAAAATAACGTGAGTCTTCAACCGCAACAAAAGCATCTACTACAGAGTTAGGGATCTCTTCAAATTCGATGTTCTGTCTGATGACGGTACCAAGATTGGCAATTTCTTCACCTCTAGAATCATAGATTATTGATGATTCAGCCTGATCAAAATCAGCGACATTCAGCGTCGGTTTATTTCTTAAAAGAATTGCGATTATTGCAATACCGGTAATAAGACCAACCAGGCCTAATACGGTTATTCCTGAGACGATTATCGCCCACAGATTAACTTTATTAATTTTTCTTTTCTTCTTTACTTGTTTTGTCATAACTCTCCCTATAAGTCAAAGGCTGTTTTAGCCACTGTAAGATAGTCACACGGTCTGTTATAGGCCGTTGTTATCTCAAAACCGTTTTCTGTAATCCAGGCATAAGGAAGAGACTTCCTTTTACCGGAATTATAGAAATTAATAAAATCAATTGCTTTAATCAGAAAGTCTTTATTATAGTAAGTCATCCTCAAAATAATAAAGGCTATTGCCCCATGTCTTAGCACATCAGAGAGATGTTTTATCTGATGCGGATGAATAGATGAGAAGGGAAATGAGGTCTTTGACTCACATTCCTTTGCTTCAAAATCAATATATTTCCCCAAATATATCCCGTTGTAGTCGGTGGTTGAAGCAAGCTTGAAATAGGCTTCTGTTATCTTGGCAGCACTTCTTTTTGGATAATCTACATTGACGATCGTGATCGGTGTAGGTTTCTTATGAATGACAGCGATATCGTTTGTGAGGTAATATCGATTTGTCCTGTTTATGTCATCTTCCAGAGACATGCCACGGTTCGCGACAGATTCTTTTGGTTTGACATAGACTTTGTTACTGTTAGGATACTTCATCTTTTCACCTAAAAACAATTATATAATATTGATAGTTTAAAATGCTAGTTTGCTTGATTGTGATAGTTTTTTGGTTTATTATTTTATTTAGGAGATAAGTATGGAAAAGTTGAATCTTACACCAGAAGAAATTCTTAACAAGGAATTTAATGTAGATTTTAAAGGCTATTCACCTGCTGAAGTAGATGCTTTTCTTGATAGTGTATTGGAAGACTATCAGATCATGGAAGAGAACATTCAGCAGCTTCTTAATACAGTAAATTCATTACAGAATCAGGTTAAGGATCTTACATCCAAGAATATAGAACTTGAAGGAAGAAAGATGGCTTTCGATCTTTCTAATACAACTTCTTATTCTTCTGTTGATGTACTTAAGAGAATTTCAAGACTAGAAGAAAAAGTTTACAACAAATAGTATCCAGACAATCGCTGTTCATTCAGAGGAAAGTCCATGCTCGCACTTCCTGAGATGGAAGTAGTGTTTATGCCAAGTGAAACAATAAGCTTGGGCAGTGTATGCTGACGGCTGGTGATCTTCCTAAGGATCATTCTATGGAATAGCCTGTAAAAGTGTCAAAGTGACGATACTTGTGGAAACGCAAGAGTGGAACGTGATAAACCCCATAAGCGAGAAACCCAAATTTGGTAGGGGAACCTGTAATAGCAAAATGAAGCGATTTATAGGGCAGAAATGCAGATAAATGATTGTCCAGTACAGAACATGGCTTATTCGATACTGTTTGCTTATAAGACCTCAGGGTCTTTTATTTTAATGTCTTACTTGAAATAGAATCTTGTAAGTGTATAATAGGTTTTGTGAAAGGCAAATATGTTAAAATATTTTTATGAATTTACCAAATAGATTAACTTTATTCAGAATTATTCTTGTACCAATCCTTTGTCTGGTCTGGTTATTTCCATATGAAGAATTCGGTATAAATCTTGGTTCATTTACGGTTGAGAATATTACTTTGCCTTATCTGAATCTTATTGTTTTAGCTATCTTTGCAATTGCTTCCTTTACTGATTATCTTGATGGCAACATTGCCAGAAAAAGAAATCTGGTTACAACTTTTGGAAAGTTTGCTGATCCGATCGCTGACAAGCTGTTAGTAAACATGATGTTGCTTATTCTCTCTTATAAACACATGATTCCATTATTATGTTGCATCCTGATGATCTTAAGAGATATCGTTGTCGATGGCTGTCGTATGATTGCAGCTCAAAGAGGAATCGTTGTTTCTGCGGGTGTATTAGGCAAGTTAAAAACCGCTTTGCAGATGATTACGATCATCATTATTCTATTAAACAATCTGCCATTTGAAATCTGGTATCTGCCAGTTGATGAGATACTTATCTGGTTTACTTCTTTTATCTCTGTTGCTGGTGGCTATTCATACTTTATGCAGGTAAAACAGTACATTTTTGAATCAATGTAGGTAAACTGTTTCTTTCTGCAAATAATGTATTAGGAGGAATAATTTATGTCCAAAAAAGATGAAATCACTGATATTTCTGCGGAGAAGAAAGATCAGTTATTAAATGAAGCATTAAAAACGATCGAAAAACAGTATGGTAAGGGTTCGATCATGAAACTGGGTGAACATGCTGATGTCGATGTTGATGCGATATCAACAGGTTCTCTAGCAATAGATTACGCTCTTGGTGTAGGTGGTTTACCTAGAGGAAGAATCGTTGAGATCTATGGTCCGGAATCTTCAGGTAAGACTACTCTTGCTTTACAATGCATTGCTGAATGTCAGAAAGGTGGAGGTAAAGCTGCCTTTATCGATGCTGAACATGCCATTGATCCAAGATATGCCAAGGCATTAGGTGTTGATGTTGATGAACTGATTCTTTCACAACCTGATTCAGGTGAACAGGCTTTAGAAATCGCTGAAGTTCTAATCAAATCTGGAGCTATCGATCTGGTTGTTATCGACTCAGTTGCCGCTTTGGTCCCACAGGCTGAACTGGATGGCGAAATGGGTGACTCAAATATCGGTCTTCATGCCCGTCTGATGTCAAAAGCTATGCGTAAACTTGCTGGCGCAATGAATGCTAATGGCTGTACAACTATCTTCATTAACCAGTTAAGAGAAAAAGTTGGTGTTATGTTTGGTAATCCTGAAACTACAACAGGTGGTCGTGCCTTAAAATTCTATGCAACTATCAGAATGGAAGTAAGAAAATCAGAAGCCATCAAAAACGGTCAGGATGTAATCGGTAATAAAGTTAATGTAAAAATCGCTAAGAATAAAGTTGCACCGCCATTCAAAACCTGTCAGGTAGAAATATACTATGGTGAAGGTATTTCTCATCTTTCAGAAGTAGTTAACATGGGTGTTGAAATGGGAATTATAGAAAAATCAGGATCATGGTATGCCTATAAAGGAGAAAAGATCGGCCAGGGAGCTGAATCTGTCAGAGCATATCTGCAACAGAATCCTGAAATCGATAAAGAAATCACCGAACAGATCAAAGAAAAGATGTTTAAAAAAGAAGACGATGAGGAGTAATCCTCATTTTCTATTGTGAAAAAGCTTTCAATATTGTACAATTGAATGGGTGTAAACCTACAATAATGTAATGAAATGGAGGTATAGTTATGAATTTTGATGTACTTTCCATTATTATCGGATTAGTTGTTGGAGCTTTATTGGTATTTTTATATAATTCAGCAACTGGTAAAAATGCCAAAAAAGAAGCTCAAAAAATCTTAGATGAAGCAAATAATCAAGCTAAAAACACTG
>CAMNFQ010000087.1 GCA_946537295.1 uncultured Bacillota bacterium | reverse complement strand
GCCTGATCATAGATCAGTGTGGCATATTCAGAGATATCTTTGTTATTGTCGTTTAGTTTCTTTAATGCTTTAAACAATTCATGATCAGGATTGATCTCCAGGATCTTGTTGGCTTTGACGCCTTCCTGATTCATCTGTTTTAAGACTTTCTCCATTTCAATAGAGAGGTTGTTGTCAGATACCAGACATGCCGGATAGGTTTTCAGACGACTTGATAGTTTAACATCAGAAACCTTATCTTTGAGTATTTCTTTGATCTTTTCGATAATATCCTTGGCTTCTTCACTCTTTTTCTCCAGTTCTTCTTTTTCTTCCTTGGTATCAAGATCCAGATCACCTTTAAGGATTGATTTGAACTGCTTGCCATCATATTCCATGATGATTGAAGTCAGGAATTCATCGACGGAATCAGTGAAGTAGAGGACTTCATAACCTTTATCAAGCACTTTTTCCATCTGTGGGAGCTGCTTGATCTTTTCGATCGATTCACCGGCAGCATAATAGATCTCTTTCTGGTCTTTCTTCATGTTAGAAACATATTCTTTGAGTGTCGTGTATTTATCTTCTTTTGAAGACTTAAACATGAGCAGATCGATCAGAACATCCTTGTTTGCCCCAAAGCCGTCATAACAGCCGTATTTGAGCTGAGAACCGAAATTATCAAAGAACTTCTCATAGTTCTCACGATCTTTTTCCAACATGTTTTCAAGAGTTGATTTGATCTTCTTATCAACGGATTTCTTCAATGCTGCCATCTGATAATCCTGTTGCAGGATCTCTCTTGAAATATTCAGACTCAGATCATCAGAATCAACAACACCTCTGATGAAACGGAAATAATCAGAAACGATTTCACTGGCTTCATCCTTGATGAAGACACCACGGGAATACAGTTTCAGACCCAGTTTATAATCATTGGTATAGTAGTTGAATGGTCTTTGAGAAGGGATAAACAGTAATGCAGTATATGAAGTATTTCCTTCGACCTTATAGTGAATGGTCTTAAGTGGTTTTGCATAGTCATAATATTCCTGCATATAGAAGTTTTCATAGTCTTCTGCTTTGATATCCTTCTTGTTTTTCTTCCAGATCGGTTGCATGGAGTTGATCGTCTGAAGCTTATTGACTTTTTCAGATTTTCCATCTTCCTTATAATCATATGATTCAACCATCATTTCAATCGGATATCTGATGAAATCAGAATACTTCTTTACCAGTGATTGTATTTCATTTGAATCAAGATATTTATCGTATTTCTTTTCTTTACTGTTGGCTTTGACATGAAGAATGATCTGTGTACCATAGTCATCTTTCTTGTCCTGTTTGATCTCGTAGCCATTCATATCAGAAGTCCATCTGTATGCCTTATCGGAATTGACTTTACGGGATATGACTTCCACTTTATCGGCTACCATGAAGGCTGAATAGAAACCGACACCAAACTGTCCAATGATATCAGCTTCATCTTTTTCATCGAGCTCCTTTTTAAACTCAAATGAACCTGATCTGGCAATTGTTCCCAGATTGTCTTCCAGTTCTTTCTGGTCCATACCGACACCGTTATCAGAAATGGTGATGATCCTGTTTTTCTTATCAACATCAATATGGATTTTAGGATCATCGGCGCTGATCTGAGTATCAGATAAAGACATGATATGTCTTTTATCCAAGGCATCTGAAGCGTTTGAGATAAGTTCTCTTAAAAAGATATCGGTATTGGTATAGATGGAATTTGCCATCATATCAAGTAATCTTTTGGATTCTGTCTTGAATTCTTTAATAGCCATAATATACCTCCTTAACACATTATTAGCACTCTTGTATTTAGACTGCTAATTTAATATATCATTAATAATATAAGAAATCAAGTAATGTATAATTAAGGTATGCTGAATATCGTAAACAGAACAAAATATAATGATTTTAAGGAGTATTATCCTTTACTTGAGGAATACTATAAAAAGACCTTAAAAGTGCTTAAAATAGAGGATAATTACGTTCTTTCGCTGATAATATGCGGACCGATCCTCATCAGAAAGATCAACAGAGAGTATCGAAATATCGACAAAGAGACAGACGTCATATCCTTTGCCTTATTGGATAACGAGGAAACGATCGAATATGAAGATCAGATCGAACTTGGCGATATCTTTATCAACAGAAACAGGGTATTAAAACAGGCAAAAGAATATGGACATAGTGAAAAAAGAGAGTTTGTTTTCCTGTTTGTTCATGGATTGCTTCATCTTCTTGGCTATGATCACATGACCCCGGAAGATGAGAAAAAGATGTTTGCTTTGCAGAAAAAGATCGTTGGTGATCTTGCATGAAGAAATTCAAAGATTCGTTCAACGGCCTAAAACTGGCGCTTAATCATAAAGCTGTCAGAACCCAGATCATTCTTGGTCTGATGGCTGTTATAGGCGGTTTAATTATCAGACTCGATCATTATGAGTGGCTGGCCTTCATTATCTGTATTGGAGCAGTTATCTCATCAGAAATACTGAATACGGCGATCGAACAGATCGGCAACTATCTCAACACCAATAAGGATGAAAGGATCAGAGTAATCAAGGATCTTTCAAGTTCAGCTGTACTGGTCTCTTCATTAGCTGCACTGATAGTTTGTATACTCTGTGTTATCAGAAGACTGATCTAGGAGAAAAAGATGAAATCAGGTTTTATTGCGATCATCGGGAAACCAAATGCAGGCAAATCGACTCTGATCAATGCCTTGCTTAAAGAAAAGATCGCTATCACAACAGAAAAAGCTCAAACGACCAGGAATGCAATTCTTGGTATTTTAAATGAAGATGACTCTCAGATCGTCTTTATCGACACTCCAGGTATTCACGAAGCCAAGACAGCTTTAGGTTCATACATGAACAAGGAAGCCATGTCACAAGCAGAAGGTGTCGATATTATCTACTATATTGTTGACGGCACAAAAGGTCTTAACAATGATGATAAAAGTATCCTGGACAGACTGTTCAAGTATGAGGTACCGGTATTTCTGCTGGTAAACAAGATCGATGAACTCAGTTCACAACAGCTCATGAAAAGACTGGTTTTTGCCGAGAATAACTATCAGTTTGCCGAGATCATTCCAATCTCTGCTCTGAAGAGTGATAATCTGGAAGAACTCTTAACAACTTCCAAACAGTATCTGAAAGACGATATTCAATACTATCCTGATGATGTAAAGACTAACAGAACGATCGAATTTCAGATCGCAGAGATCATCAGAGAAAAGATCATCAAGAATATGCGCGAAGAGGTACCTCACCTTGTAGCGTGTCAGGTTGATGAAATTAAGGAGAAGACTTCCAAGGTTTTTATTGAAGCAGTTATCATCTGTAATAAGGACACACATAAAGGCATTATTATCGGCAAAGGTGGCAAGATGCTCAAGAAGATCAATGATCAGGCTTCCAGTGATATTTCTCATCTGTTTGCCGGAAAGAAGATAATCCTTTCGCTTTATGTCAGAGTTGAAGAAGACTGGCTGAATTCCCAGAAACAGCTTTTCAATCTGGGATATTTCACCGGAGACAGGGATGAATGATAAAGTAAATGGTCTCATTCTGAGTCTCAGCGACTATAAGGAATCTGACCAGCTTATGCAGGTACTCACCAAGGACTATGGCATTATTTCACTGGTAGCCAAAGCAGCAAAGAAACTCAGCAGCAAGAATCACTATCTGCCGATGTGCCTGTATGAATTCATGTTTGACTATAAGCAGAATAAGACAATCTTCACAGTCCATGGCGGTAAGTTACTGAAATCATATTTTGAAGACAGTGACATCGAGATGATGTCGTTCAAGAATATCCTGATTGAACTTACGATCAAGAACAGGGAGATCGATACATTTGATGAACTCAGTTTTGTCTTTGACAAACTGGATCATAATAACTATTATCTGCTGGGATCGATGTATGTTTCCTATATCATTAAGAGATTCGGTATAGCTCCTGTTGTTGATTCATGTGCCTTGTGTGATAATAAAAAAGTTGTTGCACTATCTAACAAACACGGTGGCTTTATCTGCATTGATCACCTCAATGGTGAAGATGTTTTACCGGTTGAGACACTTAAGAAATTTCGTTTGATCATCAAAGGTGATTTTGTCAATTACGATGTCTTGAAACAGTTTAACTATGAGTTCAGAGATTTCAGACTCTTACTGGATTTCTATCTGGAAAACAGCGATGTTGTTTTGCGATCATATGATTTCTATAAAAGCATAAGATGAAAAAAATACTGACAATTCTGCTTACTCTTTTATTTATCAGCGGGTGTGAAAACACTGTTTTAAATATTGACTATGATTCGATCAACAGAATGAAGCTCAATTCACAAGAACTTCCTTTTGATATTCATTCCAGAGAATATATGCTGGTTGATCTTTCTGATATGCAGGTAATGTATGCCGATCGCCATGATCTGAAAATGTATCCGGCTTCTTTGACCAAGATCGTAACACTTGATGTTGTTTTGAATCTGACTGATGATCTTTATGATCTTTCCCATGTCACCTATGATCAGGTCGAAGATCTGATCTCACAGGATGCCTCACTTGCCTATATTCAAAGAGACTTTGACTATACGCTAAAGGATCTGCTTTATGCTTTGGTTCTTCCTTCTGGCGCTGATGGGGCACTGGCGCTGGAAAACTATTTTTCAGCGCGGGGAATCGATCTGGTCGAACAGATGAATATCCAGGCAGAAAAGCTGGGTTGTAAGAGTTCGCATTTTGTCAACACGACAGGCTTGCATGAAGATGATCACTATACCAGTCTTGATGATCTTTTCCTGTTTCTGATGGACATACTTAAATTTGAAGATGGCAGAGAGATCATGGAATCACTCTGGCACAGGCTGGAAGATGGTACGATGGTCTATACAACAATGGGTGTAGCTCACAAAGATCCTGATGTCGATGTGCTTGGTGGCAAGACCGGTTATACGCCAGAAGCAGGGCAGAATATTATCGTTTTCTATAAGAACAGAGCTAAATCCTATGTATTACTTTTAGGTAATGCCATGGGCAAATATTCAAACAATGAATACTGGCATTTTGAGGATACATTGAATATATTTGAACAATTATATTAAATATATATAATAAAAGTGAGGGGTGCCGTATGGCTGAGATAATACCCGTAACCTGATCTAGGTAATGCTAGCGTAGGGAAGGCACCTTTTTGGAGGTGTTTTTTTATGAAAAAGAATCAGAAGCTTGTCTTTATAGCCGTCTATGTTGCACTATCGATCGCTCTTGACATGATCAAGGAGATGATCCCGTTTTTGAACATGCCTAATGGCGGTTCAATCAATATCGCGACGATTCCTGTTGTGTTCTGCTCCTTTCATCTGGGTACAGCAGAAGGACTTGCAGCCGGTGGCCTCTGGTGGCTGATCACAAGCATCATGGGATTAAACAAATGGTATCTGAATATTGTTCAGTATGTTGTTGACTATGTTCTGCCAAGTGTGGTACTGGGTCTTGCAGCGATCTTCTACAGAAAAAAGAATCTTGTAGAAGTCGAAGGTGGTATCATCTTCATGATGATCATCAGGACACTGGTACTGGTCATTTCCGGTGTCTATTTCTGGCCGGATGAAGTTGCTGCCGGAAGCAGTGCTGCCTGGGCTGCATCACTTGCTTACAACTTGCCATACTCTATTGCAACAATGGTCATGCTGATGATTGTTATACCAGTATTGTTAAAGGCTTTATCCAGATATCTTGATCGTGAGTAATTAAATCCTGCTGCTGCAGGATTTATTTTTTATCTGATGGAGTATAATTATGTCTATGGAAGAACTAAAGATTGGTGATAGTGTATTTGTTCAATCATATAAGCACAATGGATCAATACATCGTACATGGTCAAAGGCACTGGTTGTTGATGTACTCGATGATTGCTATGTTGTTGTTACAGATCATAGCTGGGTAGTTGAATCAGATAACAGACGCTGGCTTACCAGGGAACCGGCTATCTGCTTTTACTATAAGAACAGATGGTTCAATATCATATCCATGGTAAGAAAAACCGGTATCTATTATTACTGCAATATCGCTACACCTTCTGTATATGATGGAGAAGCTATCAAAAACATTGATTATGATCTTGATGTCAAGGTCTTTCCGGATGGCTCATATATGGTACTGGATGAAAATGAGTTTGATTATCATTGCCAGAAAATGAATTATCCAAAGGAAATAGTTGATATATGTATAAAAGCTAAGAATGATCTAGTAAAAATGGTAGAAAAAAAGCAGATTCCGTTTGATTTTTCTTACATAAATAACTATATAATGCGTTATTTTGAAATAATTTTTAAAAAAAATAATGCAAAAAAAGCCGATAAATAAAGGCTTTTTTTAATTTTCGAAAAAAAATTTAAAAAAAATGAAAAAAAGTGTTGACATCACCCCCGGGGTTTGATAGTATAAATGAGCACCGCAAAAGAGAACTGATGCGAAGCACAGTGATCAAACGATGCGGTTCGATCTTTGAAAACTAAATAAGAAGCAATTAAACAAAACGTCAATTCATTTAA
>CAMNFQ010000086.1 GCA_946537295.1 uncultured Bacillota bacterium | reverse complement strand
GTATGTGAATTATCAAACAGTTCAATACGTCTGATATCTTTATTGAAGATCCTGTGAAATTCCTTATCAAGTGAATCGTTGTATGATTCCTTATTTATGATCACTTTCTTATTCTGTTTCAGGTTCTCAATTGAATTAGTCTTAGCCTGTTTAAGGATCTGATATTTGTATCCTCTGCTTACAGAAGTGACATTATAAAGATCACTAAAGAAAGGAAGAAGTTCCTTTGGAAGATAGAGTTTCTTAGGCTTTTCATTTATTTCATAAAACTGATAGATATAGGAAGACACAAAGTTTTCCGGATCACCGACCAGATAGTCAATAAACTTTTCAGAAGAGAGTAATCGACCCTTCTTTACAAAAAGACCGGTTATAGCGATATAGCCATCTTCAACGTGGTAATTAAAGACATCAAAACTCTCACGATTGTTTTTCTGAACATCCTGTTTAAGATTAGTCTGCTTGATATCTTCGATCAGATCACGATAATAGGCAGCATTTTCATAATCCAGGATCTCTACCGAGTGATTCATACGCTCTTTAAGATCGTTCAGGATATCCCTGGTATCACCATCAAGAAAAGCAATGATCTTATTTTTGATTTTATCTGACTCGCTTTGATCAACAGCGATCTTGCAATAACCGAGACATTGATTCATGTGGTAATAAAGACAGAGGTCTTTCTTGAGATTATTGCATTTTCTGGTCGGATAAAGCTTATTGATAAGCTCAACCATATTTCTGGCTGCCCCAACATCAGGGAAAGGTCCATAGAGTTTACCCTTATATTTTGATTTCTTTTTCAAACGAACAACTGAAACATAAGGTTCATCACAATCTTTTAAGAGTATATACGGATATGATTTATCATCCTTAAAGACAATATTGTATTTAGGATCATATTCCTTGATCAGATTGTATTCAAGGATCAGCGCCTCTTTTTCTGATTTCGTGACGATATAATCAAAATCAACGATATTACTAACTAATTTAGTCGTCTTATAATCGTGAGCACCTTTAAAATAGGAATTAACTCTATTAAAAAGATTTATCGCCTTACCGACATAAATAACTGTTCCATTAATATCCTTATGCAGATAGACTCCAGGCTTTTTAGGCAGAGTTCTCAGTTTTTCTTTAAGTTCCATTATTTAAACACCACAATCGTTACAGCACTGCCACCATCATAGTAATCACCATCGTTAAAAGACTTTACATAGGACAGCTTAGCAAGTCGCTGACGCAGAGCCTTACGTAAAGTACCGGTACCAATGCCATGAATAACCTTAACACTGCTCATATGTGCAGCATTGGCCTTATCAAGATATTCTTCCATCATGATCAAGCCATCTTCGACTCTATTGCCAACAAGATTTATTTCACCTGGCACACGTTTATAGGTATCAGAAATGACTCTTACCTGTTTCTTTTTGATCTTTGGCATCAGTTTAAGATCCTTAAGATCAGTCTTCACCGTCAGACCACGCAGGTTGACACTGGCGGTATTGTTGCTGATGGCAACAATCTCACCGATCTGTTCATTATCTCCAATACGAACATTATCACCCACAACAAAAACGTGTTCCTGCACTTCTTCCGTTTCTTTCTCAGACTTGAGTTCTTCGATCTTGCTGATTACCTGTTCATCTTTCTTATCCTTGATACTTTCAAGTAAAGCTAAAGCTTCTTCTTTAATACCTTCGATATAGGTATTCATATCTTCCAGATACTTAGCTTTAAGTTTTTCCTTCTCTTTATCAAAATCCGCAAGTTTTGTGCTGTATTCCTTTTCCTTTTCCGCAAGAACGGCTTTCAATTCGTTGTATTGTTGTTTTTCTTTTTCCGTCTCTTCAATCTGTTTAGAAAGCTTATCAAGCAGTTCTTCTTCCTTGCTTTGTTTATCATTGAGATACCTTCTGGCATTTTCAATTAGTTTTTCATCATCCAGATATCTTGATGCAATTTCGATCGCATTAGAAGAACCGATTGAATCTTCCAGATAATGATAAGTAGGTGTCAATGTATCCATGTCAAAACTGACTGATGAAAGCAAGATTTCTTTATCATCATAAGAATACTTTTTAATATCATCAAAATGGGTAGTGATTATAAAACGGGCACGTAGCTGTTTTATCTTATCTAGTATCGCCAGCGAAATTGCTTGAGCTTCTTTAGGATCAGTACCAGAAATTAGTTCATCAATAAGAATCAGACTTTCAGAATCTGCATTTTTTAGAATACTGTTGATATTGGAAATATGAGCAGAAAAAGTTGATAAAGAATCAGCTATCGACTGATTGTCATCGATATCAACAAAGATATTATGATATATTGGTACACTTGCTTCAGAAGCAATAACCGGAATACCTAAATATGTCATCAGGATTGATAAACCTATCGCTTTCAAAGAGACAGTCTTACCTCCGGTATTGGATCCTGATATCACAATGCCAAGATATGGTTCATAAAGTCTGTAGGTATTGGAAACCACTTTTTTTGAATCAATCAAAGGATGACAAAGATCAGTGAAACAGAATGTCAGATCATTATTGAGCGATGCCATTATACCATTAGTGTCATAGCCAAATTTTGCTTTTGCGAAGATAACGCTTAGTCTGACCAGAGAATCAAAATTCAGTTTATACTCATCTGAAACGGAACTTATGAGATAAGAAAGCTCCTGTAAGATCCTGACGATCTCGTCTTCCCTTTCCTGCTGCAGTGCAAGTTTTCTGTTATTAGCTTCAATAAAAGTCGCAGGTTCTACATAAAAAGCCAATCCTGAAGCGCTAGAACCATAGGTATAACCCTGATACTTGTTTTTATCAGAATTCTTGATAAGAAAAGTAACACGCTCATTTCTGATGAAAACAGATGGTTCCTGTAAAGAATCCATATGTCTGTCAATAAAAGTATGAGCTTTATTATAAAGATCTTTTTCACACTGATTAAGTTCAGCTGAAAGCGATCTTAAGCGATCAGAGGCATCATCTTTAACTTCACCAGAGTTTTCTATACATCTTTCAATTCTTTCAAAAACATCTGTATGAATATTTATGGCGTCCGTATAATCTCTGATACTTAAGGAATCATCAAATTTATCAAACTGTTTCTTGATACGATAACTGTGATTATGAAAAACCAGAAGTTTTCTTAATTCCTGACCTGATAGCATGATGTTTTTATCAGCTTTTTCAAGGATCGGAACAACATTGTATATGCCATCAAAGCTCACATCGTTATTATCTTTAAGAAGAGATAGAGCCTCTTTTGTTTCAGATACATTCTTTCTGATCTGTAAGGGATTAAAAGAAACACTTTCATCCATAATAAAAGACTTTGCTTCAGAAATTGGAGTAAAGTCAGATACTTTCTTTTTAATAATATCCAGATCCAGATTTGAATAAGAATTGATCATTGTTTATTAAGGGATATAATCCACTCCTTAAATTCTTCACGATAAGCATCAATATCAAAATCATTGATATCTTCTTTCAGGGAAGTTGTGCTAAGTTTTTCAATCACAAAGGCTAAAGCTTCATCAGAATAATGGTTTATATAACGCAAGATGGTATTATCTTTGACCTGCTGGCCATTTTTGATGACCGGCAAACTGAGTAACATCGAAATAGCCAGAACAATTAGTGTAGCGTTGATAAAACCAAAGATTGCGCCCAGAAACTGATTAAATCTTCCGATGACAGGAATCTTGTTCATTGACTTCAATAAAAGTGAAATAAAGATATAAAGAAGTTTCAGAAGCAAGAAAATAATCAGGAAATAAGCCACCGTATTTATGGTCTTATTCAGATTTAATAGTGTATCCAGAGCTTTATATTTCTCATCGATTTTTCCAACATCTACTATAGGAAAAAGATTCGCAAAAACTGGCGAAGCAAAATAAGATAGAGCCAGAGATGCGACAGTATATAAAAGATTGACCAATTCATAAAGAAAACCTTTAGAATAGCCAATAATCATCATGACAATATATATAGCTACAATAAATATCGAAATAAAAATAAAACAGTTTTCTGGTATAACCATATCTAAATTTTAACTCATCTGATAGCCTTTAGCCAACAATGACGATTACCCCCTTTTTAATTTTTGTTATACTAGTTATATGAGCAATTTTTCCTTTAAACTTGATGAAAACAAGATACAGAAACTTAAAGAAACTTTTAAGGACTATATCAAGGAGAATAAGAACGAATACGTAGATACCTTTATTCAAAAAGAGGATCTCACGATAACGATCTATAAATCACAGAAAGTCGTCTTTCAGGGCAATGACGCCTTCTTTTATGCGAGCGCATATATTGACACCAAGAAAAATCGGCAGGCAGGTTCTGATGAAGTAGGAACCGGTGATGTCTTTGGTCCGGTTGTGGTTTGTGCAGCTATCGTTGAAGAGGCAGATTATCCCTTTATTGAACAGAATCACATCACCGATTCGAAACAGATCGATGATAAAATCATCCTGAGCCTAGGTCCTCAACTTATGAAAAAATTCAAGCATTCCCTGCTGATCCTTGATAACAAAACCTATAACAGAGTAAACCAGACAGACAATCTTAATGCAATAAAAGCAAAGATGCACAATAAAGCTTTTCTGAATATGGTAGCTAAAGGCTATGATGTTCCAAAGGCTGCCTATATCGATCAGTTCTGCTCGGTTGATAACTATTATCGTTATCTCTTCAATGAAAAAGAGATCTACCATGATCTGGTCTTTGAGACCAAGGCTGAAAGCAAATACCCTGCCGTGGCAGTTGGATCAATGATATCCCGCTATGCTTTTCTTGAATATATGGAGAAGCTGAATCAGAAATACCATATCAATTTTCACCGTGGCTCATCTGATACCTTTGCGATTGATAACGATATTCAGATGATCATAAACAAATATGGCAAAAAAGAACTGGAAAATATCGGTAAACTAAATTTTAAGAATTTCGATAAATATCGTTAATGATATAATTATCTGGATTGAAAGGACTATATATATGAGATTAAAAAATTCATTTTTCTTTACTTTGAGAGAAGATGTCAGAGATGAAGATTCCATAAGTGGCAATCTGTTAGTAAAAGCCGGATATATCAAAAAGACTTCTGCAGGAGTCTATATGATGCTTCCACTAGGTTTAAGAGTACAGAACAAGATTGAAAACATCATCAGAAAACATATGAATGAAGCTGGTGGACAGGAAGTAAAAATGCCTGCTTTGATCGCAGCTGAATACTATGAAGATTCTGGAAGAATGAAAGGCTTTGGCCCATCAATCTTCAAACTGAAAGACAGAAATAATAAAGATATGGTTCTTGGTCCTACACATGAAGAACTTTTTGCCTATGCTGCAAAATCCATGATCAGATCATATAAGAATATGCCATTCAATCTCTATCAGTTCCAGACTAAATTCAGAGATGAACCACGAGCAAGATTCGGTTTAGTCAGGGTCAAAGAATTTGTCATGAAGGATGCCTATTCATTTGATGCTGATGAAAAAGGACTAGATGTCTCATATCATAAAATGTTTGATGCCTATAAAAAATCATTTGATGAAATGGGCATAAACTATCGTATTGTAAAGGCTGATACAGGAGTCATGGGTGGTCTGCTTTCGGAAGAATTTCAGGCAATTGCTCCATTAGGAGAAGATACAGTTATCTATTGTGATGATTGTGATTATTCATCAAATCTTGAGGTTGCGGAAGTTATCAGAGCAGAAAAACATATCAAGGAAGAAGCAAAACCAATGCAGGAAGTTGAAACTCCTCATTGTGAATCGATCGAAGATGTTGCAAAATATCTCAAGATTGATATGAAAGATACCGTTAAGGCACTGATCATGAATGTAGATGGTGAACTGGTTATCTTCTTCATGAATGGTGAAAGAGAACTCAATGAATCAAAAGCTCTTAAGCTTCTGAAAGCAAATGAAATTGGATTTGCAGATGACGAACTGATCGCCACTTCAAATGCTGTACCTGGATACTGTGGTCCAATTGATCTTAATTGCAAGGTTGTCATCGACAAAGAAGTTCTGGAAATGAATAACTTCTGCTGTGGTGCCAACAAGAAAGGATATCACCTTATCAACGTCAATCCTGAGAATATTCATTATGATGTCGTTGGCGATATCGTTAATGCCAAGGAAGGAGATCTGTGTCCTAAGTGTGGTAAACCACTCAAGTTCACTAAAGGAATCGAGATCGGAAATACCTTCAAGCTTGGTACAAAGTATTCGAAAGCTATGGGCTTGCAATATGCTGATATCGATAATAAACTCCAGGATGTCTGGATGGGATCATATGGCATCGGTTTAGGAAGAACTATGGCTGCGATTGTTGAACAGTCACATGATGATAAAGGAATTATCTGGCCAGACAATATTGCACCATATAAAGTAATAATCCTGCAGATGTCATCAAAAGATGAAAAACAGACAGAAATAGCTGAAGATATCTACAACAGATTGAACCAGTCTGGAATCGAATGCATGCTTGATGATAGAGATGAAAGACCTGGAGTTAAATTCAATGATGCTGAACTGATCGGAATACCTTATCGTATAACGGTCGGCAAGAAAGCGGCTGAAGGAATCGTTGAATTCAAATCACGTGATGGCAGCATCAATGAAGAATACACAATTGAAGAAGCGATAAACAAAATAAAAAGCCTGTAAATAGCA
>CAMNFQ010000085.1 GCA_946537295.1 uncultured Bacillota bacterium | reverse complement strand
TAGGCTTCTGTTTCTTCTTCTTTGTTTTCTGGAGTATATTTGATAACCAGATGTCTTTTAGCACCTTCACCGATTGATACTGTAGAGACATTTCTGAAATCCTGCAGATACTGGTGAATGACTTTTCTTTCATCATTTGGCATTGGATCAAGTTCACAATCAACATGACTCTTGGAAACATTGATTGCTTCTCTTCTTGCCAGAGCCTTGATCTTCTTGTATCTGTCTTCCTTGTAGTGGTTGACATCTACGACAACATTGATTCTCTTCTTGAAAGTAGCGTTGACTGCTGCTCTGAGAACTGTTGAGATAGCTCTTAAAGTCTGACCATTCTTACCGATGATGATCGCATTGTTTTCTGCATCAAGGATGACACGATACAGTAATTCTTCTTCTTTGTCCTTATCTTTTTCAACAATGATCTCGATAGCTACACCCTGATTAAGTTCAGTGAAATAAGCACCGAGATAGTCAAAGATAAATTCCTTGATATCCTTGGAAGTAAATGCTTCAACAGTAACTGATTTATGAAGTCCGAAGATTCCACCCTTTTCTTCTTCGATGACGTTGTATGTAATGTCCTGAACCTGGCATTCCTGTTCAGCAGCAATACTGTTTAAAACTTCATCTAACGTTCTTCCTGTATACTGTTTCATTATGCTACCTCCTTATGAGTCATCTTATCAATAACAAGTGTTTTTATGATATTTACTATTGAAGAAATGCAATAGTAGAGTGATACGGCTGTCGGGATCGAGAACATAGCGATCGCAACCATACCCAGCATACCATAAGTCATCATGGCATTCTGATTTTCCGGTTTCTTATAAGTCTTGTGATGTTTGTCAGCTTCTTCTCTGCCATGTTTTTCCGCAAGCCACTGAGGAACCTTGATAGAGATAAACTGTGAGATCACCATGAAGACAAAGATCACGACACAGATCCATGCTTTTTGTGGAATTGCCTGTGATGGTGAAAGGGAAAGTGAAACTCCCATAAATGTTGCATTAGCGACAGCTTCTGATCTTCTGACAGCATTATACATACCGATAAGTAATGGGAACTGAATAAATGTTGTAAGAAGTGAAGTGAACGGATTGATATTGTACTTGCTGTAGAGCTGCTGCATTTCCATAGCCATACGCTGCTGAGACTGCTGATCAGTTCTGCCTTCGTATTTTGCCTGGATCTTCTGCATCTCCGGCTGGATCTCCTGCATTCTTTGCATAGCCACACTTGATTTGAAAGTGAAAGCCAAAACAATTGCATTTATGATGATCGTAACGATCGTAATAGCAAGGAAGATGCCGGTCTTAGGTGTTAACCAGTTTATTATCTGAGCCAGCGGATAAGTTATCAGCGCTGACAGGAAACCATCATTCATAGCTTCAGCGAATGTAGTATTCAGGGTGATCAGTTCAGTTGAAGTTGAACATCCTGATAAGACAAACATCATACCTATGATCGATAGTACTAATGTTAAGCGTTTTTTACTCATGGATCTCTCCTTATTCATACTGTTATATTATAGCCTTTTTAAGTACTATTTCCAAATCATTTTTATTATCGGAAAAAGACCTCTCCAGAAACGGTTTTCTGACTATAATTACCAGATCTTTATCACATGATTCGAAATCTATAAGTGCTCTGATCATCTCTCTTAGTTGCCTCTTAATACGGTTTCTTGTCACAGCATCACCCATCTTTTTTGATACGGAAATACCTACTCTGGCATGATCCATTTTTCTCTGTGAGCTGTATATAACAAAACCAGCACTGGCTTTAGAGTGCTTCTGGGCTATGATCTGAGAAAATTCCTCATTCTTTCTGACCCGGTAAGTTTTTTTCATAACTAAATTAAAAGCCACCTAAGTGACTTTAATCGGATAATACCTTTCTGCCTTTAGCACGACGTCTAGCTAACACTTTACGTCCGCCTACTGTTTTCATTCTGGCTCTGAAGCCGTGAACATTCTGGCGTTTTCTTTTACTTGGTTGATACGTTCTTTTTGCTGCCATAATAAGCCACCTTTCCTAAAATACTATTCAATTTTATTCCAAATCAAGAATAAATGTCAATAAAGGAAGGCAATCACGCGCGAAGTCGGCGATTGATTCTTTGGGCAATGGCACAGCTTGATGTACCAAGTTCAAAACTCAGACCATTTTTAGTCTCAACAACTCTTCTGATACCGATTTCCTGGATCTTTTCAAAGGATATTTTCTCCGGATCTCTGATATAGATATTGAGTTTGAACAATCCTGAACCGGCTCTATCGATATTATTGATACCACCGGCAATTTCAATAATGTCATCGATGACCTGTGCACCTTTTCCTGTTCTGACAAAGTCAAAGGCGATATAGCGATAATAGAACATCGTTATTACCAGCATCAATACAAAACATATAACTCCAGCGATCAGAATTGTATTAACCGATCTGATCAGAGAAGCATTACGGATATTGATGATGAAGTCCGCAAAACTGCCTGGCATAGCGATAACGGTATTGGTGATCTTGCTGGAGAAACCTAAGAAGGCTTCAAAATTAACCAATGTACCGGAAACTACTCCAACCAGGATCAGATAGGCAATCAATAGGAATGGTGAAGTAAACAGCATCACGAATTCACATGGCAAAGGATTTCCGGCAACAAATGAGAGAATGATCGCAAAGATAAATAATGGAATCAAGGAATTACGATCAGACTTATCACTCATAGAGAACAGAGTACCAAGATAGAATCCTGGAATGATAAACATGTTGATCACATAGAATGGTGTGATGAAACGACCAGCACCAAAATATGTCGAACTGCTGTCTTTCAGATAGGTCCAGATATTTACATCACCTAAGACGTTCTGGCCAGTTACGGTATTGGCGAACGATCCACCGGCTGAAGTATACCAGAAAGGATATCTGATGATATTGCTCATACCGCAGATCGATAAGATACGATCCAGAACGGAATAGACTCCGATCCTGAAAGGATCAAACAGATCGGCACCAATAAAAGTGATCGCTCTTTGAAGATAGGTATAAGCACTTGGGAAAGTATAGGATACGATGGTACCAAGCACAAAACAGAAAACAAAATTATAGATGATTCCCGCTGTATCTTTTGATAAGACGTTGGTTATCGAATAATCTCTTCTGTGTCTTGAAAAGATAAAGGCGGCTCTGGTAGCATAGGCAACCAGGAAGGAACCGATCATACCGGTCTCTAAAGGAAGTCTTGTGCCAGATGAATAGTTGAATACGGAGTTTATGCCAAAACCGGTCGAATAAGCCTGGGCATTAAGACTCTGATTGGAAAACAACATCGTTGTAACAACGAAAGTAAAGTATCCAACCAAGGCCATGACAACTGGCGAAGCATTATTGGCTCTTTTGCAGACAATGTTCAGCATAAAAATGATCGGCAGATTCATGATCATAAATTCACCGATTCTAAGGAATAATTCCGCAATAAACAGGATTATATTGGAACGGAAGGTATAGAAGACATTTACACTTTCGTTCTGAATAAGAAAGCCGATAGCGATCAGGACAAAACCAAAATAGGCAACTCTGATCGGCGTTTTACAGCTTTCATAGAGGTTCATAATTCTTTTCATAACATTATTCTACTACAAAAGACCTATAATTAAGTAGAAAGGAAAGAAACAATGAAGACGCTGATCATAGTAAATAATGGTGTTGAAGAATGTGAGGCACTGATAACTTATGACCTTCTCTATCGTGCCGGTATTGAAGTTGAACTCGTTGGTTTTAGCCAAAACATTGTCTCATCTCACAATGTGACGTTCTTATCACACAGACTGATCGATGATGTCGATCCAAAAGAATATGAATGTCTTATCTTACCAGGAGGTATGCCTGGTACCAAAAATCTTGAGGCAGATCCAAGAGTTCAGAAACTGATTGATGAATTTGTAAAGGAAGATAAATATGTTGCGGCAATCTGCGCTGCTCCTTCGATTCTGATTCATAAAGGTTTACTGAAAGATAAACGATTTGTCTGTTTCCCAGGCTTTGAATCAGGACTTGAACCAGCTGAAGGAAAAGTATGCCAGGATGGAAAGTTTATTACTGGCAAAGGTATGGGAGCTGCGGTTGAATTTTCTCACATGATCATCAGTAATCTTTTAAGCAAAGAAAAAGCTGATGAAGTGGTAAACAAAATCCAATACTGATTCATACAATAATAATTAGATTAAGCACATTTCTTATGTGCTTTTCATTTTGTTTAAAAGTTTGATTGTAATGGAATAATTTATTAATATTTTTAATTTCAGAAATTCACCTATATACCATTCATAAACTATAATATCTGTAGAGGAAGACTTATGAACAATAAAGAGTTTACTAAACGTTATTATCTTGATCGCAGTAAAGGCGATTCTATTAAGTGGCAAAGAGGAAGAAAACTTTCTTGCCTTCCTATGTGGGTTGCTGACATGGATTTTAAATGTGATGAAAGACTCATCACTGCTTTAAATGATTTTATTACAAAGGCAGATTATGGATATGCCAATCTTCCGGAAGATTATTATGATGTCTTTATCAACTGGCATCAGAAAAGAAATAATGTCAGATATAAACGGGAATGGATCAGATTCTCTAAAGGTGCAGTAGATGCAATGTATCAGATCATTCACGCTTTCACACAAAAGGGTGACAGTATCATGATCAATACCCCACTCTACCCTCCATTCAAGGCATCGATCCTTCAGACAGGAAGAAAAGTAGTTGAATCAAAAATGATCAATAATGATGGTTTCTTCACTTTCAACTACAAAGATATGGAAAAGAAATTTTCCAGTGGCAAAGTTAAGATGCTGATGCTGTGTTCTCCACATAATCCTTTAGGTCGAGTATATAAGAAAGGTGAACTGGAAGAACTGTTTGAACTGTGTCATCGCTATCATGTACTGATCTGTGCTGATGAAGTCCACTCCGATATCATCATGCCTGATCAGAGTTTTGTTCCTGCCCTTTCAATAAAAGAATATCAGAACGATATCATTGCGATCATCGCTGCTTCCAAGACGTTCTCACTGGCAGTCTTCTCACATTGTCATATCGTTATTCCTGATGAAAAGAAAAGAGAAAGACTTATCAAATACCAGCAGGATTACCATACCGGTTCCGTTAATGTCTTTAATGCCTTGCCTACCTATTATGGCTACATGTATGGGGAAGAATGGCTGGATGCTTTATGCAATGTCATAAATGAAAACTATCATTACATATACAATAAACTTTCAAAATATCTAGAGATAAGTGTTTTAGAAGGATCTTATCTGCTTTTTATAAATCTGGGTAAATATACTGGTGGCATGGATGCTGGGGAATTCCTGATCGAAAAATGTCATATACTATGTAATCCGGGTAAGGATTTTGATAAGAAGTATGCCGGTTGGGTAAGAATGAATCTGGCAACTTCATTAAGTAATGTCAAAAAAGCAGTTAAAAGTATTCTGGAAATTATTGAGGAGAAAAAATGATCTATTCTGATTTTAAAGATCTGAAACTTTCCAAACTAGGCTTAGGCTGTATGCGTTTGCCTGTAAAGGAAGACAAGACCATTGATGAAAAGCAGGTATTTGATATGGTCGATTATGCATTGAAACATGGCATAAACTATTTTGATACGGCCTGGCCCTATCATGATGGTTTATCAGAAATTGTCATCGGCAAAGCTTTAAAGAGATATCCAAGAGACAGTTACTATCTGGCCGATAAATATCCAGGTCATCAGATCGCCAGCAAATATGATCCCAAAGATATATTTGAACAACAGCTGCAAAAATGTCAGACTGATTACTTTGATTTCTATCTGCTTCATAACGTCTATGAGAATTCCTTTGATGTCTATGAAGATCCTAAATGGGGCATAATCGATTATTTCGTTGAACAGAAAAAACTTGGCAGGATCAAACATCTTGGTTTTTCAAGTCACGCTCAGGTAAACAATCTGAAAGACTTCCTGGACAGACATCCTGGCCTGTTTGAATTTGTTCAGATCCAGCTTAACTATGTTGACTATTCTTTACAGGAAGCCAAGAAGAAAGTTGAATTACTAAACAGTTATCATCTTCCTATCATCGTCATGGAACCGATACGCGGAGGAAAGCTGGCCAGTCTTTCTGCTGAAGATGAACAAAGACTCAAAGCACTAAGACCTGATAGTTCGATCGCTTCGTGGGCTTTGAATTTTAATCTAAGTCTCGATGGCATAGCTGTGATCCTTTCGGGAATGTCCAATATGGATCAGTTAAAGGATAATGTCGAGACATTTGAAAGAAATAAACCATTAAATTCTGAAGAAAAGCAGGTCGTACTCGAGATTGCTGAAACATTAAAGAAAGCTGTTCCTTGTACGAAGTGTCGCTATTGTACGGCGGGATGCCCTATGCAGATAGATATTCCTGAAATGATCGCAACCTACAATGAATTGAAGATGGATAAAAGAGTAAATGCAATCATGTGGCTGGATGCTTTGGAAGCAGACAGGCTTCCTGGAGCGTGTCTGAAATGCGGAGCATGTGAAAAGATCTGTCCGCAAAGGATCGCCATACCTGAAATCCTTAGTGAATTGACTGAAATCATCGAAGGCATGCCTTCATGGAAACAGATCAGCAAGGAAAGAGAAGAAGCAGCAAATAAACTAAAACAAAAATAGGCGTAAAGC
>CAMNFQ010000084.1 GCA_946537295.1 uncultured Bacillota bacterium | reverse complement strand
GAAAGCATGTTATCCTATATTCAGTGTAATTAAAGATTATTTCCTGGGAATCGTTTAAGTTTCATTACCAGACAACGTCAATCAGATAACGTTACTGGTAGGTGGAACATAAAAGATCTGATTCCACTATTACCTGATATTAGAAAGGATAAGATGTTTAATAAAGCCTGGTTACTGTTTATCAATACCTTTTCAATCTCTATGACCGCCAATTCCGGTTATGCGATGTTAGGAGTATTGCGAAACAGATTTGTTGGAAAGTATAAATGGTTTACTGAAGAAGAGATGGATGATTATATTGCGTTGGCTCAGAGTTCTCCTGGACCGATTGCGGTAAATTCATCAGTGCTGATCGGTTATCAGAGTGCCGGTTTCCTAGGAGCTCTGGCCTCAGTATTGGGAGTAATTCTTCCACCTTTTATCATGATGATCATTGTTACGCTTTTCTATACATTCATTTCAACGAATCCCTATGTTCGTATCTTTATCGATGGTATGCAGGCAGGTGTTTGTGCAATGCTATTGGATGTCGTGCTTGGATTATTTAAAGGTATAGCGAAAAAGAAAGATGTTCTTTACTATATCCTGATGGTCATATCATTCCTGTTTATCAGACTGACGGATTATTCGATCTTCTATCTGGCAATGTTCTGTATTGCAGTAGCTGTCATCAAGACTCTTATTATGAAATCAAAAGGAGGCGAAAATGGTTAATATCCTTGATATCTTTATCGCCTTTGTGAAAGTAGGAAGTCTGGCCTTTGGTGGAGCCTATGCTGCCATGCCTCTGATCGAGCAGCAGATCGTCAATGCGACCGGTTGGATGAGCTTCCAGGAATTCTCAGATCTGATCGCAATCGATGAACTTACTCCCGGTCCGATCATCATCAATTCCGCAACATATATCGGTATGAAACTTGGAGGTGTCCCTGGCTCCATTGCTGCAACGATCGGATGTATCTTACCTGCCTGTATTGTTTCACTGATCCTGATCAATCTGTATCGCAAATATAAACAGATCCCGATGATCTCTGAAATGATGAACTGTCTTAAGAGTATGTCGGTCGCAATGATCTTCTCAACGATCCTCAAGATCTTCATTGCAGCAGTATTTCCACAAGGTACAAGTCTCATGAATATCAATTACTTTGCGATAATCATGATTGCCTTATCATATTTCATCTTGAAAAAATACAGCGTCAATCCTATCTATGTGATGCTTGGCTGTGGAACGATCAGCCTGCTCATGTCATTTATTGGGCTAGCTTAAAAAAGAAACGATCGAAAGATCGTTTTATTCTGGGTTAAAATTAATTATAGAGGTGCATAAAGGATGGGGCTGATCACATTTATTGTGGGCATCATTCAAGGTATAACAGCTTATTGTCTGTTAAAAGGAAATAGCCCGATCCATTATTGGTTTGCGTTTGGTTTTAATCTGTTTTCCATCCTTTGAGCTTCAATAAAGCTTAAACTGAAATTCAGTTTATTTCCAATAATCAAACTGATCTTTTATGTGAGTATCATGATCATCTTACTTTTAAAAGTAAGCAGGAATAGTTATTTCATCTAAGGAGTGTCGTATGCAAGAGATCATCAATATTGAAAATGATTACGAGAAACTGGACAGATTTTTTCGCGATAAGAAAAAGATCCTTTTAGTTTGTGGCAAATCAGCACAGAAGCTTTCTATCTACAGATACTTTGAATCATTGAAAGAAAAGACGGGTACAGAAATAGTTCAATTCTCTGACTATAAACCTAATCCGACCTATGATTCCTGTGTCGAAGGAACAAGATTATTCAAAAAAGAAAACTGTGATGGCATCGTGGCTATAGCTGGCGGATCAGGTATGGATGTAGCCAAATGTATCAAGATGTTTGCGACGATGGATGAAGATAAGGAATATATCGATCAGGAAATAAAAGATAATGGTATTCCATTTATGGCTGTTCCAACAACAGCCGGTACCGGTTCGGAAGCAACCAGATATGCGATCATTTACTATAAGGGCGAAAAAAGATCATTATCTGATTACTCATGCATACCTGAAGTAGCAGTATTTGATCATAGTGTTCTTAAGAATCTTCCAGACTATCAGCGCAAGGCAACGATGTTGGATTGCCTGTGTCATGCGATCGAATCCTATTGGGCCGTAAAGGCAAATGATGAAAGTAAGATCTATGCTGACAAGGCGATCAGGATGGTCTTTGCGAATATGGATTCCTATCTGAAAAATGAAGACGAGGGGAACAGAGGAATGTTGCAGGCAGCATACATTGCCGGAAAGGCTATAAATATCACCCAGACTACTGCCGGACATGCGATGTGCTATAAGCTTACAAGTCTCTATGGACTAGCTCATGGCCATGCGGTGGCATTATGTATGGAGAAGCTGTTTGACTATGTGATAGATCATACTTCTTCCAGTATTGATCCACGAGGCGAAGAATATCTGAAAGAAACTTTATCCAAGATCGCCGATGCGATGGGTTGTAAAGATATCAGAGAAGCTTCCACAAAATTCTCAGATCTGTTAAGAAAACTCGAGATGAGCAGACCCGCTGCCAAAGAAGAAGACTTTGCAATCCTGAGATCTTCAGTAAATGTCGACAGACTTAAAAATAACCCTGTCTTACTTTCAGAAGATGATATTGAGAATTTGTACAGGATTTTACAAAATCATTAAAACTAAATGCCAGAAATAAATGATATGATATAGATAAGTAATATGTATACCAGGGAACAACTTATACAATACAGCTATTTTAATCATACCTTGGACGGAAGACGTATCGCCGATGTCATTGATCCTTTGACTGGTCTTATTTCTAAGAATCATATGATTGGTTTTGCGAAATCTCTGATTGAAGAGAATATTCCGTTCACTTTTGGTATGATCGATCTTGATAATTTCAAATACATCAATGATACCTATGGTCATTCAACTGGTGATGAAGTACTTACTACTATTGCCAGAAAACTTGAAATCTATCTGGATGGTTATGGACTAGCTGGCAGATTTGGTGGCGATGAATATCTGTTCATCAATTTCCGTGATCTGGAATATGATGACAAGAAGAATTTCAGTATCAATATGTATGGTGATCATGGGGTATTGAGAAGATCATACAAGCTGCAGAATTATACTCTGTTTGTTACAGGCACAACAGGTATGGCAACTTATCCAAACAACGCAAAGGATTATAACGAGCTCTTTACGATGATGGATAAGACACTATATCGCGGTAAGAGTAAAGGAAGAAACTGCTACATCATCTATGTTGAAGAAAAACATAAGGATATTGAGATCATCAAGCTTAAAAACAACACTCTTTATGAAACATTGAAGAATCTTGCAAGCAGTTTTGATTCCAAAACTGATATCTACGAGAAGATGAGAGCCGGCTATGAATCGCTGATCAACGATCTTCACATAACTGATATGTTCTTTATCGGTAAAAGTAAACAGATCATCAGTATCAAGGATCATCGATCTATTGGCTTAGCCAAAGATATTGATTCACTGATGGAAAAGGAGATCTATTCAACCAATAATCTGGTGGATATAGAAAGCAAGAGTCCTTACTTCTATCAGGTTCTCAAGGATGATGCGATTGAAGCAATCCTGATCACCAAGATCACGATTGGAGAAAAGGATTATGGCTATCTGATCTGTGCCGAACCACATACACTCAGGATCTGGCAGGAAAGTGAGCATGCGATCCTGTTCATGTTTGCGAGGATGGTCGGTGACTTCCTGTCAGGAAAACAGATCGAATTAGATTGATCAAGGGAACATGCAGATGTTCCTTTTTCTATAAGTAAACAAGGAGAAAACATGGTAAGCAAAAAGATGTATGAAAAACTGGCAGATCTGGCTATCAGAAGAGGTGTCAATCTGCAAAAGGATCAGCCTTTAGTGATCAGAGCAAATATCAGAGATATTGAATTTGTCAGGATCTTAGTAAAGAAGGCATATGAACAAGGTGCCAGATCAGTCGAGATCGACTGGCGTGATGAAGAACTCCAGATCATGAACTATAACTGTCGAAGTGTTGAATCACTATCTGATGTACCAGATTGGGTCTATGATCGTATCAAGCTGCAACATGATCAGAAGGCATGTTATCTGAGTGTTATATCTGATAAACCAGGTGCTTTAAAAGATGTTGATACAGCCAAGCTTGATGCCTATCAGCAGGCTTATTACAAAAAGACCGCAGACCTGATGGGTTATACGATGAACAACGAAGGTCAATGGTGTGTCTTTGGTATACCTTCAAAGGAATGGGCAAAAGTCGTCTTTCCGGAAATGGATGAAGATGAAGCTTATGAAAAACTTGGAGATGCGATCTTTGCGGTAAGCAGAGTAAGTGAAGACAATGATCCGATTGAAGATTGGAAGAAACACGATGACGAACTATCTGAACATGCCAGAAGATTGAATGAACTTAATCTGAAAGAGATCCATTTCACTAGCAGCCTGGGAACTGATCTGACAGTTGGTCTTGTTGAGGATCATATCTGGGTCGGTGGAGGCTGTACAACACCGGATGGAGTATTCTTTGATCCGAATATCCCAACTGAAGAATGTTTCTGTATGCCATTAAAGAATTCAGTCAACGGTATCGTGTATGCATCCAAGCCATTAAGCTATAATGGCAAGGTCATTGAAGATTTCTGGTTGAGATTTGAAAATGGTAAAGTCGTAGACTATGATGCCAAGAAAGAAAAAGAATCACTTAAACAACTCCTGGAATTTGATGAAGGTTCTTCTTATCTTGGTGAAGTTGCCTTAGTTCCATATGATTCACCAGTATCACGTTCAGGTATATTATTCTATGATACGCTCTATGATGAAAATGCTGCCTGCCATCTGGCTTTAGGAAGACCATATCCGGAAAATATCAAGAATGGCGAATCCATGAGCAAGCAGGAATTGAAGGATCATGGCGCAAACGATTCCATGCAACATGAAGACTTCATGTTTGGTACCAGAGATCTGAGTGCCGATGGTATAAAAAAGAATGGTGAAGTTGTACCAATCTTCCGCGATGGCAACTTTGTCTTCTGATCATGAAGAATAAAGGAACAATAATGGTATTGATTGCTGCCGTTTTATGGGGCAGCAATGGTATCTTTGTAAAGCTCTTGGCAAGTTCTGGTCTTAACAGCCTTGAAAGATCTTCGATCAGACTGATCATTGCCGCAATTCTGGAAACCATAATTGTCTATTTAAGTGACAGAAAGAGTTTTAATATTGAAAAGAAAGATCTGTTCAGTGCAGCTCTGATTGGTATAATCGGTATATTTGGATTTCTGTGCAGCTATAATCAAAGCATCAATCTTGTCGGTATGGCAACAGCCGGAGTACTGATCTATCTGATGCCTTCTATTGTCATGATCTACAGCTGTATCTTCAATGGTCAAAAATTGACAGCAAATAAGATATTGGTACTGATTCTTAACCTGATAGGATGTGGAATGGTATCCGGTATCCTCTCGGATCAATCAGGCAATATCTTAGGAATTGTAATAGGGCTATTTGCAGCATTCTGTTATGCTTTCAACAACATTGGTGTCGCAACGGCATTAAAAAAATACAGCCCTTTGACCAAGATGTATTATCCGGCTCTGTTTGCCGGTATCTGTGGTCTGCTGTATCTGCTTATAGGATCAGATATAACTAAGATAGGAACGATTCTGATCAGTGATCCTAAACTGATACTGATCTGTCTGGTCTGGACGATCTGCTGTTCGATATTAACTTATTATCTGTTTAACTCAGCCTTGAGTTATCTAGATGTTTCAAGAGCTTCATTACTATCAACATTTGAACCGGTAGCTGCAGTTATATTTGGTGTTGTATTATTCCATGAACAGATCGATGTATTTGGGATAATTGGAATAATCATGGTCTTTGTATCTCTGGTTCTCAACGAACTATAATAGTTATTGTAATGGAGAGTTATCGAAGTGGTCATAACGAGCTCGACTCGAAATCGAGTTGTCCGTTTAGGGCACGTGGGTTCGAATCCCACACTCTCCGCCATCAATGGGGCTTTAGCTCAGCTGGGAGAGCGTCCGGTTCGCAATCGGAAGGTCGCCGGTTCAAACCCGGTAAGCTCCACCATCATCGTCTTGGTACGATGTTTTTTTTATTTGTTTTTATCCAGATAGTATTGCAAGATCCTGACAGCAGCCTGCTGATCAATGACTTTCTTTCTCTTTTTACGGGAGACATTGGCACTGATAAGAAATTCCTCAGAATCTTTTGTAGTATTTCTTTCATCCTGAAGCACTACTTTAATACCAGATTCCTGCTCAAGTATTTCCGCAACTTCTCTTGAAAGAGCAGCTCTAGGTCCTTCATCATCATTCTGCAGTAAAGGATAGCCCATAACGACCAGATCAGGTTTTTCCTGTTCAAACAGTTCAAGGATCTTATCTATAGCTTCATCATAGTCGTCTGGTCTGAATCTGATCGTCTTTACCGGCTGTGCAAGAAAACCGGTATCAGATTTAGATACACCACATGTTACACTGCCAAGATCCAGTCCTAAATATTTCATTATTCTAATTATAACAACGTAAAGAAAAACTGCTGAATAATTATTATATTGTGATGCAGATCATGTGTTTTGTATAGATATATATCGTTGAAGTCAGCTTTGTCTGATCTGTGACATTGAACCTCATAGTTTTGATAATCA
>CAMNFQ010000083.1 GCA_946537295.1 uncultured Bacillota bacterium | reverse complement strand
ATTCTTTAACACACTTGACTTATATGTAATACAGATAATACAATTAATACAGTTAATACAGATTGGAGGTATTTGATGTTCTTAATAAATCTGCAGGGAAAAGAATCTATTTATGAACAGATCAGATCTCAGATAGAGAAGTTTATCAAATCAGGAATTCTGAAACCAAATGATAAGCTGCCTTCTGTAAGAACACTCGCTCTTGATCTTGGAATAAATCCTAATACTGTAATGAAAGCCTATCAGGAGTTAGAAAAGAATGGGTATATCTATACAGTAAACAAGAAGGGTGTATTTGTATCCAAGGATCTTGATCAGATCAGAAATCGCAACAGAAAGGATGCACTGATTATGATGGAGACACTTAAGAGTGAAGGTTTTTCTAAAAAGGATCTGCTGGAAGTGCTTGATGAAGTATATGACAAGGAGGAGACATGTTAAGAATAAATAACGTTTCCAAGAGTTTTGGTACAAAGAAGGTTCTTGATGGACTGACTCTTGAGATTCATGACAGTTCGATCTTTGGACTGGTTGGAGTAAATGGAGCAGGTAAGAGTACCTTACTAAGATCGATTGCCGGAATTTATAAATGTGATACAGGCAATATTGAATTCAATGGCCAGGATACATATCTTGATGAAAAGATCAGAAAACACATCTTTTTTGTGAATGATGATCAGTTCTATCCATTGGCTGCTAATATCAGATCATTAAAAGAATTCTATTCGTCATTCTATGAAATAGATGAGAAAGCATATAGTGAAGCATTAAAAATGTTTAATCTTGAAGAGAATAAACCGATCGCTTCTTTCTCTAAAGGTATGAAAAGACAGACAATGCTGACATTTGCTTTGGCAATCAGACCTGATCTGTTATTGCTTGATGAAGCGTTTGATGGTCTTGATCCGATTGTAAGAATGAATCTGAAGAAAACATTATATGAGTTTATTGAAGATTCTAATTCAACAATCATTATTTCATCGCATAACCTTAAAGAGCTGGAAGATATCTGTGATTCCTATGGAATACTTGAAAATGGTAAAGTTGCTACCTATGGTGATCTGCTTGAATCCAAGAACAACATCAATAAGTATCAGCTGGCATTCAAGGGTGAATTTGATGAAAGTGTCTTTGATAAGTTTGATCTCTTACATAAGAGTAAAGAGGGTTCAGTATATACCCTTGTCATAAAAGGTGATCGTGATGAAACAATGAAGGAACTGGAGAAATTAAATCCACTGATTCTTGATACCTTAAGTGTCAATTTTGAAGAGCTGTTCATCTATGAACACGAAGGAGGTAACAAATAATGTTCTCCAAAGAGTATTTCAGATATCTGATAAAGAATAATCGTTTTCTGCTGATCCTGATCATGCTGATAACGCTGTTATTGGTCTTTAATGACGGATCAAAACATACCACATTCATGATTCAATGCGTCATCAGTTTTGGGCTTACTTATCTGATGCCAGTCATGAGTCTATATCACGTACATGATAAAAGGGCAGTTGATACCTATTTCTCATTACCGGTATCAAGGAAAGCAATGCTGGTTACTACAGTTATCTATGATATATTAACTGCCTATGTTCCATTACTTATTTCTGCAACAGCTTATTTCTTGTCTGGCAAGATGGCGAATGTATCGCTTCTGTTACTGCTTCTGGCAAGCTTAGTTGCAGTATCGGCGATGGTGGTATTCAATTCAACGCTTTATCTGATAGGAAACAATCTGGTCGATGGTATCATCATGATCGGTGCCTATTCCTTTATGCCTCTGGCATTATTTATGGTATTGTGCAGCTTCGCAAATTCCTTTGTTGCCGGAATGAATAATATGGACTTTGTACCGATCATCTATCTTTCACCGATCTATCTTAGTTTCAATATGATCATTGAACTGATCGAATCGGGCATTCTGCTGACAGAAATGTTTATTGAACTATTTGCGATCGTTGTGATATTTGGCTATCTTCTTTATCGCTCATATGTCTATCGTAAAGCAGAGAGAGCTTCATCAACTTCGGATAAGTTCTATTCCTATCCGTTAGTAATAAATGTTTATGTATTCCTGTCATTACTGATGATCTCTTCAGGTTTTGATTATTTCTATCCAAATCTGTTTGAATTCATGAAGGAATATTTCATACTTTATGTCTTACTGTTTGCGATCTATGTTGTAGCACATTTTATCTACAAGAGAAAACTTTCAGTATCAATTAGACAGCCGATATTCTATGTTATTGCCATGATAATAGCGCTGTTATTTGTTGGCTTATGGCGTAACTCTAAAGGATTTAATCTGGCCTATCGCTACCATCAGGTTCAGAATGACGATACTGTTTCTATAAACAACTGGTATGATGATCAGAATTCAGATCTGATCAGCTATATCAAGAAGGAAACAGGTTCTGAAAGAGTATCTTATGTTTCTGTCAATGTCGAAGCACTTACTGGCGGAAGAATAAAGATGGAAATGAGTGATCAGTCAAAGAAGATATTTGAAGATATCAGAATCAGTGCTGTTGATTATTTCTATCAGGATAACAGTAAGGATGATTCAAACACCATTATGAATATCAATGATAATGATAAGGGATTATACATCTATCATTTTGCCTGCAGTTTAACCTCAGATCAGCTGATAAAACTGGCGAAAGATCCTGCTGTTTCGGTAATGATCGATTTCGATGATGGCAGATATGCTATTACAAGCGAAGGAAAAATGGTTCCCTTATATATTCAAGAGTCAGTAACAGTCAACTGATAATAAAAGGATAAGCGAATAAGAGATTATTCGCTTATAATTAGATATGAGTTGTACATGGAGGGAAGATTGTTATGCCTGATGAGAAAGACTTTTTAGATCAATTTTCAAATGCCAATAAACCTGCCAGCTTTCAGGAAGAAGTAAGAACGCCTGTCGTTAAGCAGAAAAAGCCATTAAACGTCAAAGCACTTATTATATTTATAGTTGTTGCACTGCTGATGGCGGTTTTAGGATATTTCCTGTTTTTTGCCCCAAAGATTGAAATGCCTGACTTTGTCGGCAAGACCAAGACAGATGTTGCAGCCTGGGTTAAACAGCAGGGGATCGAGGCAACAGGTGTTGTCTTTGATGATACCTATGATTTTGATGTTGATGAAGGTCAGATCATTTCGCAGAACGTCAATGCCGGTAAAAAAGTCAAGAATAATGTCAAACTCAATTTTGTACTCTCATTAGGACCTGATCCTGATGAAAAGATCAGCGTTCCAAATCTGGATGGAATGACAAAGGAAGATATTCAGGATTGGATCGCTACCAATAAACTGTTAAAGACCAAGATCTCTACTTCCTACAATGAAGAAGTTGCGGAAGGAGAGGTTATTGATTACAGCTATACAGGATGTGAAGCTGATTCCTTTACCAGAGGATGTAACCTTAAAGTTAATGTTTCTAAAGGACCTGCTCCGGCTGGTAAGGTTACTGTAGAAGACTTTGAAAAGAAACCATACGCCAATGTTGAAGCATGGGCTAAATCTAAAAAGATTGAACTAAATAAAGTTGAACAGTATTCTGAAAAGATCGAGAAGGATTATGTCATTTCGCAATCTGTTGCTTCAGGAAAGACGATGAAGGAAGGTGACACACTTACTGTTGTCGTATCTAAAGGTAAGGCTGTCTACATGGAAGATGTCGTTGGCTGGGATAAGGAAAAATTCACCAGCTGGGCAGCCAAGAATGTTGTCAGCTATAAGGCTAAGGAAAGATATTCATCAAAGCCTAAGGATGTCATCATCTCACAAAGCATTTCACCAAACGTCTTACTCAAGGAAGATGATTTCCTGGAAGTCGGTGTTTCACTTGGCAATTATGTAGAACTGGGTGACTGGTATAACAGACCATACCATAGTGTTAATGGTGTTACCGGTTTACACGAAAAGAAGGATGAAGAAAACGATAAGGGTGCTGATATCTCTACCAACAAGACCTATGAATACAACGATACTGTACCAGCAGGTTTCGTTATCAGAAATGATCTGGCAGTAGAAGTAGGCGGTACGGTCAATATCGTAATATCAAAAGGTAAGAATGTCCTTCTTAAGGATCTGACTGATCCGGTACTTATGTGGAGTGATATCTATACCTATGATGAATATCAGATCCGTCAGTTACTGGAAGCAAATGAAGCAAACTTCAAGGTAAGCTATGAAAAGAATGATTCTGTAGCAGTTGGCCATCTGATCCGTATATCCCGTGGTGATGGCGAAGAACTCAAGGCGGGTGTCTATCTGCCACAGGATGTAGCTGTTACAGTTGTCATAAGTGATTAAAGGACGAATTAATTAGAATGAATTTTGTTAATAGAGCATTTAAAAATGTAAGCAGAAAAATGTCTAAGTCAGTATTACTGGCTTTGACATTTTTTCTGATTGGTAATCTGGTCATTATCGGTCTGGGTGTATCAAATGCCTCAGAAAGTGCCAAGATACTTACCAGACAGAAGATGAGAGCGGTCGTTACCTATCAGCTTGATAATGATAAGATCTTTCGTTATGTCGATAGTATTGAAGATGAAGATGAAGTAAACAAGTTCTATGAGAACTATCCGCGTATCAGGCTTGCAGAGATCACAGAACTGCTGGCTGATACAAGAGTCAAGACCGCAAATGCCACTTCAACGGCAACCTGGTTTCCTGATGCCAATAAGACTTTGGATTTTGTGCATCTTAACAACAAAGCAGAAGAAAGCATGGGTGAATCCGGTCAGGCCTGTTACTTTGAAGATGATGGTACACAAACCTGTGAAACATATATAGAACCAACGTTTCTGGTCAAGGGAAATATGTTCCCAAGCATGATCGAAATCGAAGATGGCGATTATGAGATCAAATCCGGCAGATTCTATAACGAACAGGAGATCAAGGATGGTGCATTAGTATGTCTGGTTACTGAAAATTTTGCGACAACTAACGGACTCAGCGTTGGCGATAATATCGTTTTAGCTACTTCAAATCTATCCAAGTATGTTCAACAGGCGGGAGTAACGCAAGAAGATCTGGAATCAACATTTGAGGTCATCGGTATCTATGCCCATCACACACCGATAACTCCTGATTCGCCTAATTTTGATTACTGTTCACCATATGAAAATCCTGATAATCTGATCCTGATGCCAAGCACTGCGACCTATATGGCTTCCATGCCTATGCAGCAGAAGATGTGGGATTATAATGCGGTGAACTATCCTGAAAATGAATGGGATGAATCACGTCGACCAAGTCTGGAAAACATGGAAGAGCTGACTTACATTGATAAGGTCACATTACTTCTTAATGATCCGTTAGAAGTTGAAAAGTTTGTTGAAGATCATCAGAATACGATCTCACAGTTCACTTCACTTGATGCGAATAATGAAGAATTCAAGAAGCTGGCTAAGCCGCTTGATACCTTAAGCATGTATGCCAACTTCATCGTCTGGCTGGTCGTTATAAATGCAATTGTCATTATTTCATTAGTTACAGCATTAACATTAAAGACCAGAGAATATGAGATCGGTGTCCTTCTTTCGATCGGTGCTTCCAAGTTCAAGGTAATTGCCCAATTCTTCTTAGAACTGGCGATCGTAGCGGTAATTGGTTTTACGCTTTCCGTTATTTCCGGAAGTATCATTGCCAAACGTCTGGGTAATACGATCTTAGAATATCAGATCGCTACCAGTGATATTGAAGAAGAGGAAGACAGCTATTATTCCAGCTATATTGATATCTGGAATTCGGATTATACAACTGATATCACAATTGATGATCTGGTTTCCGAATATGAAGTAAATATTTCACCGCTGATCATTGCGGAAATCTATATTATGGGTCTTGGTATCGTCTTTATCTCAGTCATCATCCCATCAGTCATGATCATGAGATACAATCCAAAGAAGATCCTGATGAATACGAATTAGGAGGATACCATGTCAGAAATATTAAAATTGGAAAATATCAATTATTCATATATTGATGGTGGATATGAAAGAGTTATCCTCAAGGATCTGTGTTATACCTTTGAATCAGGAAAGTTCTATACAGTCTTGGGACCTTCCGGTTCAGGAAAGACTACTTTGCTTTCGATCATTTCTGGTCTTGATACGGCCAGCAGTGGTGAAATCTATTTTGATGGCAAGAATGTTATTTCGGAAATCGGATTACACAAATACAGAAGAAATGAGATCTCGATCGTCTTTCAGCAATACAATCTGATCTCTTATCTGACAGCCTGTGAGAATGTCTTACTGGCAATGTCAGAAACAGATAATAAACTGCCAAAAGATAAGAAGACAGTTGCCTATAATCTGTTAGAAAGATTCGGTATCGTCAGAAGTAAGGCTGATCGTATCGTCACACAGCTTTCCGGTGGTGAACAGCAGCGTGTTGCGATCGCCCGATCTTTAGCAAGCAATGTCAATCTGATCTTTGCGGATGAGCCGACTGGTAACCTTGATACGGCTACGGAAAAGGAGATCATCGGTATCTTCAAGGAACTTTCACATGATTTTGGCAAGACCATTATCGTTGTTACACACTCTGACACTGTTTCAGCTATGTCTGATCAGAGAGTCTTACTTAAGGATGGCAAACTGACAACGATCGCTAAAGTAGAAGACAAGGGATTCTGATATAAGGCCTTAACAGGCCTTTTTGCGTTTCTGGGAGGAAAAATATGAACACACAGATCTATAAGGGGAATATCATCAGTTCTTCATCATATGATGAACTAAGTGTTAAGGAAAACAGTTATATCATCGTTGAAGATGGGATCATT
>CAMNFQ010000082.1 GCA_946537295.1 uncultured Bacillota bacterium | reverse complement strand
CTATTTCATTTTTAAAGGGTTATGATCAGAATTTATTGTCAATTTTCAAAGGTTATAAACGAGATATATTGTCATTTTTCAAAGGTTTAAGACAAACTATGCACTAGTCAAGTAAAGTAGACAAAAGACAATAAAAACAGTGCAAATGCTATAATATTCCTAGAAAGGAATATTGATGTTCTACATTAAATTTTATGAATTAGAAAATGGTCAAAAACCTGCTCTCGATTTTATCTGTAAAATCAAAGACCAAAAACTTAAAGCTAAAGTTTTCAGGAGTTTAAAACTGCTGGAATCGTTTGGCAATCAGTTAGGTGAACCAGATAGTTCGTTTTTAGAAGATGGTATTTTTGAACTGAGAACAAAACACTCCAGCAATATTGTTAGAACGTTGTATTTTTTTCAAAAAGGAAAAGTGATTGTTGTTACAAGTAGCTTTATTAAAAAGACACAAAAAACGCCAAAAGACGAAATAGAGCTGGCTATTGAAAGGAAAAAAGACTATGAAAAGAAAAATAAGTGAGTTAGATGCAATTATAAATGAACAATTAAAAGATCCTTCTTTTGCGAAAGCGTGGTCTGAAACTGAATTAGAAGATCAAGTTAAAAGGTCTTTAATTCAGGCAAGAATTGATTCAGGTTTAACACAAAAAGAATTATCTGAAAGATCTGGTATTAGACAATCTAATATAAGTAGAATCGAGAATGGTTCAGCAATACCAACCCTTCAAACACTTTATGCTTTGGCAAAAGGAATTGGGAAAAAAATAAAAATAACTATTGAGTGAACCCATAAGTTGAAGACTTATGGGTTTCTTAAGAAGTTTGCTTTTACGTTTCCGCCTGATATTCAATCAGGTAAGCTTTATTCTTAACGGGTTGTCCACCGGACTTCTAGCGTATAGGACATCTAAGTCCGCAACGTTACTTTTACTCATTATTGGATCAGAAATTTATCATCGCCTCAAATCATCTAGGGTAAAGATATATTGAAAGTAAATGAAATATTAAGACATCATTTCATGAACAAATCACTTAATGACATCTGAAGGATCATGAAATGAATATAAAGTAAAAAAAGAGATTTTAAAAACGGCATTATGCCGTTTTTACTTACTTATTAATCTTATTCAGGACGATCGTAGAAAGAGCTATGATCCCTAGGGCAAAGAATAGTCCCAGTTCACCTTTTAATAGATATTGCAGATTGTTTACAAAATTCATTGGATTGAAATTCATATTATCTTTCCTCCTACATGAAGAAACTCATGATCAGTCCTCCGGCAATGACCGAAGCGATCTGGCCGGATACGTTAACACCCATTGAATGCATCAACAGGAAGTTCTGATTATCTTCTTCTAATCCCATCTTATGAATGATTCTTCCTGACATTGGGAATGCTGAAATACCAGCAGCACCAATCATCGGATTGACTTTCTTCTTTAAGAAGAGATTGAGGAATTTTGCGAATAATACACCACCGGCTGTATCAAAGACAAAGGCGAATAATCCTAAAGCCAGAATCATAAGGGTATCTGGTTTTAAGAAGCTTTCAGCCTGCATTTGGGAAGCTACGGTGATACCTAACAGTAAGGTGATCATGTTGGCCATAGCGCCCTGTGCTGTATCAGACAAACCATTTAAGACACCACATTCCTTTAAGAGGTTACCAAACATCAGGAATCCAACTAATGATACTGATGCTGGAGAAATAAGTCCGGCAATTACCGTAATGATAATTGGGAAAAGGATTCTGGTAGTTTTAGAAACATCTTTTGGTTCATAATCCATTCTGATCCTTCTTTCCTTCTTGGAAGTAAGGAATCTGATGACAGGTGGCTGAATGATTGGAACTAAAGCCATATAGGAATATGCTGCAACCATGATTGGTGACAAATATGTTGAGTGAAGCTTCTGTGCTACAACAATAGCAGTAGGTCCATCAGCCGCACCGATTGTTGCGATCGAAGCAGCATCATTTGTCGCAAAGAACATTGAGGCAATACAGAAGGTAAAGAAGATACCAAACTGAGCAGCTGCACCAAACATCATCAGGGTCGGATTGGAAAGTAACGGTCCAAAGTCACACATTGCGCCGATACCGATAAATAACAGTAATGGAAACAGTTCATTGGAAATACCTGCTTCATACAGTGTTGATAAAGGTCCTTCCTGGAAAGTATCATTTATCCATTGGCTTACTGCTCCCGAAAAAGGCAGGTTGACCAGGATCGCACCAAAACCAATCGGTAAGAGTAAGGATGGTTCCATATCTTTTTCGATTGCCAGGTAGATCAGAATACCACCAATAACCCACATCGTTACCTGTTGCCAGGTCAATGCCAGCAGGTTCTCATAAAGAAAACTCATATATATCCCCCTTCTATACATGGAAGGTGATCTCACCGGATTCAATATTCCGGATCGTGCCACCATCTTGGATCTTTAAAGAATAATCTTCAGCGATCCCTAATACTTTGATCTTCTTTTTTTCATTATTCAATATCGTATAGACTTCTTTTCCTTGCAGATAATCATATCTGATGATCTCATCATAGAAGTCATGACCCTCAGTTAAGGATACGATATTGTTTTCAAACTCTTTAAAGACATCTTCTTTCAGTTTTCTGATATCAGTTTCTGAAGATAAGATCTGATACATTGAGATCGGTCTATGAAGATATTCACCTTCAAATGTTTTTTCATTAACATTTAGACCAACACCAACAATCAGACATTCAACCGTATTGGAACTGACAGCTTCTAATAAGATCCCACAGATCTTGTCATCACCCACATAGACATCATTAGGCCATTTGATCCTAAGATCTTTGATACCATAGCTTTCCAGTACTTTAACGATACTGTAGGCTGAAACAATGGAAATGGCTTTATAATGTTTTATCTTCTTTGGATCTTTTAAAAGCAGTGAAAACATCAGATTCTTCCCTTTGGATGAAGACCAGTTACGATCATTTCGTCCTTTTCCCGCTGTCTGATAGTCAGCTGAGACAAAGACCATGTCATCCAGAGAAGAATAGTTATTCTTGAGATAGGTATTGGTTGAATCAATACTCTCAAAGAAGATATGCTTCATCTTATTCCAGAACGATAAGTACGTCCTTGTTTCTTACGTCGCTTCCAGGTGAAACAACGATTTCTTTTACCTTGCCATCATAGGCAGACTGGATTTCATTTTCCAGTTTCATTGCTTCAATTACGGCAACAGTCTGGCCTTTCTTGACACTATCACCTGGCTTAACCTTGATATCAAGGACTTTACCGGCGATTGGAGCCAGGATGGAATTTGCACCATCTGAACTTACTGGTTCATTTACTGTTTCCTTCTTTTCAGAAACAACTGAACCTTTAACTTCATCAACTGCTTCAACTTCAACTTCGTATACTTTACCGTTTACTTTGACTTTATATACTTTCATACTAGACCTCTCTAACGCTTACGATTCTTACGTTCTTATGACATTCATTACGACACTCGATTGCTGCAACCAGGCAAGCAACAGTAGCGTCTTCATCATTCAGATTTAATGGTGTGACACTCCTTTGAACTGGAGTCTCTTCTTTTGGATCTTCTTCATTCTTTCTTCTGCTCTTAGCAATCTTTAGTACTAACCACAGGATCAGAGAATAAACGATGATCGCAAAGATACCTGAATATCTGCTTATTAGTTCCATATTTATCTCCCTTAGATGTACATCTCGAATTCGTCACATTCAGCTGTGCCGTATTTCTTTTTCAGGAATTCAGAGGCAACCTGTTCAAACAGCGCAAGTGATAAGACATCCTCATCAGATCTGGCTATATCCTTGTACTGTTCCTTGAGTTTTTCAAATTCCGGTTCAAGCAGATCAGCTGGACGGCAGGTAATGACTTCATCATCACCAATGATCTTCTTCTTGATTGCTTCATCGATTTGAGCAGGAGCCTTACCATATCTTCCATGGAGATAATCTTTGATCTCCTTGGCACACATCTTATATCTTTCGCCACTCAGGATATTTAATACTGATTGAGTACCAACCATCTGTGACATTGGGGTAACAAGTGGCGGATAACCAAGATCTTTTCTGACCTTAGGTATTTCCTTTAATACTTCTTCATATTTATCCATGGCACCCTGATCGCTCAGCTGCTTGATCATGTTTGAAAGCATGCCACCTGGTACCTGATAAGTCAGGATATTAGGATTGATCTCGAATGATTTAGGATTGAGTAAACCATTCTTGACATATTTATCAACGATCCTTGTGGCGATCGGTTCTGCCTTATGTAAGACATCAAGATCGATCTTAGGATCATATTGAGTTCCTTTTAAGGCTACACATAATGCCTGGGTTGAAGGCTGTGCCGTACCATTTGATAATGGTGATAAGCTTGTATCGACGATATCGATACCGGCTTCAATCGCAGCTCTATAGGTCATTTCACATACACCAGCTGTGCAGTGTGAATGAAGTTCAAGTGGAATCTTGATCTCTTTCTTTAAAGCTGTAATCAGCTTTCTGGCATCTTCTGGTAAAAGTACACCAGCCATATCCTTGATACATAATGAATCAGCACCAAGTGATTCTACTTCCTTAGCCAGATCGACATAGTATTCAATCGTATGAACCGGGGAAGTCGTATAAGATAAGGCGATCTGACATTCACCACCATATTTCTTGGTTGATTCTACGGCCTGTCTGAGATTTCTGATATCATTCAAGGCATCAAAGACTCTGATGATATCGATGCCGTTTTCAATTGACTTCTTGCAGAACATATCAACGACATCATCAGAATAATGACGATATCCTAAGATGTTCTGACCACGGAACAGCATCTGCAGCTTGGTATTCTTACAGACACTTCTGACCTGACGAAGTCTGTCCCATGGGTCTTCATTCAGAAAACGCATGCAGGAATCAAATGTTGCGCCACCCCATACTTCGATTGCGGAATAGCCGGCAGCATCATAGATCTTACACAGTTCGACAACTTCCTGAGTTGTCATTCTGGTCGCAAACAGCGACTGATGACCATCACGTACCGATGTTTCAACGATTCTAACCATATTAGTCCTCTTTAGATCTTAGGTCCGGCTTCAACTAATGCTTTACCAGCCGGATTAGTTTCATATTTATGGAAATTCTTGATAAATCTTGAAGCAAGATCCTTAGCCTTGGAATCCCATACCTGAGGCATTGCATAGGTGTCTCTAGGATCAAGGATGCCATCATTGACACCTTCCAGGCTTACTGGAACATCAAGATTGAAATAAGGGATCTTCTTTGTTTCTGATTCATTGATCTTACCGGAAAGGATCGCATCAATGATACCTCTGGTATCTTTGATGGAAATTCTCTTACCAGAACCAGACCAGCCGGTATTTACCAGATAAGCCTTAGCTCCGGATTTTTCCATCTTCTTGACCAGTTCGATCGCATACTTGGTTGGATGTAACTCCAGGAAAGCCTGACCAAAGCAGGCAGAGAATGTTGGAGTAGGTTCTGTAATACCTCTTTCTGTACCAGCCAGTTTAGCAGTAAAGCCAGAAAGGAAATAGTACTGTGTCTGTTCCGGTGTAAGGATTGAGACAGGAGGTAATACACCAAAGGCATCTGCTGTCAGGAAAATAACATTTTCAGCTGCCGGAGCAGATGATACCGGTTTAACGATATTGTTTATATGATTGATCGGATAAGATACACGGGTATTTTCCGTAACACTCTTGTCATGGAAATCGATCTTTCCGTTTTCATCTAAAGTAACATTTTCTAATAAGGCATCTCTTCTGATCGCATTATAGATATCTGGTTCAGATTCCTTATCCAGATCGATGACCTTGGCATAACAGCCACCTTCCAGATTGAAGACACCATTGTCATCCCAACCGTGTTCATCATCACCGACTAATAATCTCTTTGGATCAGCTGAAAGAGTAGTCTTACCGGTTCCTGATAAACCAAAGAAGATTGCAGTATTCTGACCATTCATATCAGTATTGGCTGAACAGTGCATTGAAGCAATACCCTTTAATGGCAGATAGTAGTTCATCATTGAGAACATACCCTTCTTCATTTCACCACCATACCAGGTATTGATGATGACCTGTTCCTTGGAAGTGATGTTGAAAGCGATACAGGTCTCGGAATTTAAACCCAGTTCCTTATAGTTTTCAACCTTTGCCTTGGAAGCACAATATACAACAAAGTCAGGAGTGAAGTTTTTCAGTTCTTCCTCACTAGGCTTAATGAACATATTTCTGACAAAATGAGCCTGCCATGCGACTTCCATCACAAATCTGACAGCCATTCTGGTATCTTTATTAGCACCGCAGAAGGCATCTACAACAAATAATCTCTTGCCACTTAACTGTTTCTTGGCAATCTGTTTTACCTCATTCCATGTTTCTAAAGTCATTGGATGATTATCATTTGGATATTCCTCTGATGTCCACCAGATTGTATCTTTTGAATTTTCATCGACAACGATATATTTATCCTTAGGAGAACGTCCGGTATACACGCCAGTCATGACGTTTACGGCGCCTAATTCACTGACCTGTCCCTTCTCATAACCTTCTAATTCTTTCTTTGTTTCTTCCTCAAATAAAAGATCATATGACGGATTGTATACTATTTCCTGATCCGTTGTGATCCCATATTTTTCTAATTCACCTTTTTCCATAAAACCCCCTTATATTTTAGTAAACCCAAACCTTAACCATTATAACATTTATCATTGATTAAATAATCGGTTTACAACAAACTACATTATCAGCTCTTTCTTAACATAAAAAAGGA